>CAZMPT010000108.1:0-3381 GCA_964568285.1 uncultured archaeon
CCAAAACTGCCGTAAAATGTTCAGCTGCATTACCAAAGAAAGGAACGAGAATAACACCAATGAACAACGTTGGAAGATGGTATTCCTCGGCTGCATGAGATATTGAACCTACCAGTATCTCCGCCATAACTGCCACAAAGATTGTTGAGCCAACAAGTAAGGTAATTGAATCTCGATAAGTCAATTCAACGACTTCATCATGATGGCTTTCTGCAGCGTAAATGTCGGCATGAGTTCTAAGCTGAAATAAAAGCTGCATGGCGTAAATTAACAAAAGTAAAAAAGCTGTGTAATGTGACAGTGCCTCTATTGAAGTTCCCGAAGTACTGCTGCTATACATTTCTGGTATAACCATACTTACCAAAGCCAAAAGAAGCAATGAACCATTGACTTGTGAAGCCCGTAAGGAGAATTTTTGCGTAGAATGGTGAATCCCACCCCAAACAAAAGACAGACCCATGACCAAAAGTAAATTTCCAAGAATTGAACCAATCAATGAGGCCTGGACAATCTGAATCATCGTTTCAGAAATAGATGGATCTTTGTAGGCCGAATATATCGCAAGGCCGGCTATTATCATCTCAACAGCATTCCCAAAAGTTGCATTCAAAAGACCTCCAATTGATTGACTTGTACGCAACGCAATTTCCTCGGTTGCTTTACCCATAAGGAAAGCTAATGGCATAATTGCAAGCATGGAAACTATGAATGCAGGTCCATGGGAACCTGAGAACTCAAAGTAAAATGCTAAAGGAACGAAAACCAGCATCCAATTCAGTTTAGCATACTGTGGACTTATAATGTTCAATATACTTCTCGGTTCTGAACTCATTTTAATCGATTATAACCTCAATTGTTTTTCGGAAATCGAAATACTGTTTAAGGCTATCTCTCTGATTGTCATCCAACAAATCGGAATCAAACAATTTGTCTAAATCAACGTTAGAAATGCCGAATTCTTTCAATGAATCTTGAAGACCATACCATCTCAAATCTCCCTCATCGGGAGGTATTCGTCTAAAAACCGTTTCCAGAACTACTTTATGATTCGTACCACTCAACGTTTTTCTGCCTGTTTGATGCGAAAAAAGTCTAATCTTGTCTTCTAATGTAGCTAGAATGAAATTTTTATCTTCTTCTGGTATATCACTATCGTTAAACTTTATGAAATCGTCTATTGTCTCAACTATATCTGAATCTTTAATTATCTTAGCAAACTCAGGGCATTGTTTTCTGTAATCACACCAGTCACACAAAATACTCTTCGAAGTCGGGAGATCGCCTAATTCAATAGCTGACTCCAACATGTCTATCTTAGAACTAGTTTCCAATGCCATTTTTTCCAATTGAGATTGACTGCGTGCAGAAGTTACTTCTTCATCAAATTTGACGAAATGCCAAATCAAATCAATTTTTTCAACTTCTGGGAAATTCTGATGAATACCTAATGCATAAAGGGATAGTTGTCTATCCATATCTGCCTGTGATTGTTTCATAATCCTATTGCTTGTTTTGTAGTCATGGACCTCAAAATGGGTACTGCTTATCTTGTCTAATCTATCAATTATACCCATCATCTTTTTTCCCTCAGGGAGGTCGATATAAACTCGCTTTTCAAGTCCAAGAATTGGGGCTTGATCAAACGGCTTATATCTTTCATAATACATGTCCAAACACTCCTCACCAAGATTCTGGTAATGCTCAGAGTTAAATTCTTGCTTAACTATTCTTATTTCATTATTCCAGCCCGAATTCCACTTCTGATGATAGTAAGCAATTACTTCTTTCTTACTAGCTAAGTCATGATTGACTAAGGTGTCGTAAAGCCATTCCAAGGCTTCGTGTACAATTTTCCCCATATAGGATTCTATCGATGGACCAAGCAAAGGAACTGCCTTGTCAATATACCTCAATTTGTATTGAAACGGACAATTCTCATAAGTGCTGATGCGGCTATGTGAATAGACTGTCACAAATTACCATTAAAGAACGGAATTAAAATTGAATTACCTTGCCTTAGAGAACTCTACGAGGCCCAAAACCCCCCTTTGCCATCGATAGCCCCATTATTACCATAGGAGGATCATCGCCCTCCAGGAATTTTCGCAGATTCTCGGGGGAGGTGGCTTCGATCATTTCGCTTTAATCCTCAATTTTTACTTTCTGGCCAGGGAGATCATTGTAACTCTTGCTGTTCTCATCTATAACACCTATACCTGCCAGAATCCACAGAATAGGTAACTTGGATTCGACAAATGGTGTGGCGGCCTGACCATCTGTAAAATAGACTATACCGTCAATTTGTTTATCCAGTTTGATAGATTTCTTGGCTACCCAATTGCCTTTTTCCCAGATTGTTATTCCAGCTTCTTTACTATATGTATGACCACTTTGATATGATCTAGTTGTACCGCTACGGTCAATTTCCTCTCCATTTGCATATTTTATCAGTTCATTGTAATCAGTTCCACCTCTACCTTTTACCTCAATTTGACCTTCTGGCAAAGGAAACGGATATATTCTTTGAATCCATTCATCGACTTCAGCTACTAAAATCTCTACTTGTTTTTTTTGCAAATGAAACATTTCATTGAAGAACTTTGGAAGATCCTCATCGGTTCTTATCGATCCGGAAGTATCTATTGCTACAAGCAGGCTGGAACGTTGCCTGACTTTAATTCCGGGGTACTTAGGTTCCCAGACTGGAATAAAATTACCATTTTCATCTTTTACGGGAACGCCATCTTTAGTCTCATACATTGGGCTACCATCTGGCCAATGTGATATCTTCTTGTAACGGCGGCTCGGTCTCTTTAGTGTATTGGAAATGTATGTGTTTTGACTATTTTCTGTGAATAGACGAAGATTTCTACGCCAATCAACCTTTGGCTTTCTAGTCTTCATGAATTCCTTTAGATAATCCTTCAAACTACCTGGAAGATCTCCCCACGTATTTGTTGAATCAAGCCTATTTACTGCATTGACTATTTGTCTATCAACCCATTCTTCAAGAGCCTCTTTTTGAGACTCCGATGTTTGGTCTAGTTCTCCCCAAAAACCATGATACCCGCCTCTTGCACCAGGTCCCTGTGAAAGGCCGTCTTGGAGATTTGACCACGATTCTGAAGATCCTGAACCTCCACCAGTTCCTTCACCTTGCCCTTCACCTTCGCCTTTACCCTCACCTTCACTAATCTCTTCTCCACAATGTGGACATTGCTTACCCTCATCTGAACCTCCTGATTCACCTTCCTCAGAATCATCCCCTTCATCATCGCTACCTGAACCTCCTGAACCTTCGGATTCCTCGCCTTCACCATCGCCATCTGAACCTCCTGAACCTTCGGATTCCTCGCCTTCACCATCGCCATCTGAACCTCC
>CAZMPT010000109.1:0-3377 GCA_964568285.1 uncultured archaeon
ACACGCCTTCTCCGATGGGATTCCTTCGAGATATTCTCAATCGACCAGAGCATGAACATGCGATGTTGGTAATGCCTGTGGGGTATCCGGATGAGGATGCTAAGGTTCCGAATCTGGGGCGAAAATCTCTAGACGAGATTTCGGAATTTTTCTAAACTTCTTGATTAGAGAATTTTTCCTAATCGTTCGACAATTCCTACGACCAATGCATTACCCATGAAGAAAGCTCGTTTCCCATCTGTAGGCCCCTCTGTATGATTGTCTGGAAACATATTCAACCGCTCCAATTCAACTGGAGTCAATCTTCGAATCCATTCGGATTTCCTCAATCCAATTTCCTTTCTAATTCGCTGTACATCGGCGCTGTCGAGATTGAAGTGCTCGCGCATCTTCTTCGTTGGCCTGAATCTTATTACGTGCTTAAATCGTGATGCGTTCGAACCACCTTCTCCAGTGATAATGGTACGCGAAGGTTTGTCCAACGCATCAGGGAAAATCATCGACCCTTCTTTGTATAGATAAGTGAAGTCATCCGTTCCTTTCCTAGGTTCCTCCTTTGCGCCCTTGAGATACTTCCAACCCTTCTTCTTGAGAACTGAATCTGGCTCAATACAATATTCCAATGGGACTTTTCTAGGAGTTAGAATAATGTCCGATAGTGTTATTTTTTCACCTTCATAATTGGGTTTACTCTTGTAGGTGTAATATCGATTACCAACCATGACGCCTGCTTCCATGAATGGTGACTTTGACTTTGGATTTGCACCCAAATTGAAGTAATCAGAGACATCCGCTAAATCTGCATCTTCACGACCTGTGATAGATTTGGGTACAGCGGCCAATACACCCAGTGGTTGAATTGGGAATGCCTGAGCATGCACCCCTTCTTTCTCCATCCACCCAAGAATATTATTTTCAGAGGACAAAACCTCATGTTGTGGCGTACCAGGTGCATAAGCGAGGATGAAAACTCTCCGTCTTCGTTGGGGCATTCCATAGTCAGCCGCATTGATGACACGCCATTCTACGACGTAGTCCAACTCATTGAGAGAGGCCAGCATGACGGCGAAGTCCCGTCCACGTTGACTGGTCGGTGACTTCAGAAGACGATCAACATTCTCGAGCATCACGTAACTAGGCATTTTTTCTGTGAGTATACGAAGTATTTCCCACCACAAAACTCCTTTCTTCCCCTCCAATCCAGTTGCTTGTTTTGCAGTTCTGGCAACCGAGTAGTCTTGGCAAGGAAACCCCCCCACTAGTAAGTCATGGTCGGGAATATCCTTGGCATCAATTTTGGCGATATCATCGTTAACAAATGTTTCATCATCAGCATGATACACCAAAGGATTCTCTTCAGATTGTTGTAAATTCCACCTCTCAACATAGACCTCAGCAGCGTGTTGTTTTTTGGTACTCGGCTCCCATTGATTGCTCCAAACGACCTTGAAATCTCCTTCTCGACTAGATCCAGGTAAACCTTCTAACCCCAATCTGAAACCACCAACCCCGGCGAATAATTCGACGACTCTGAGAGGCATACTCCTATGGTGATGTTCAGGGTTAATGAAGATCTCGATCAAGGAATTGGGTTAAACAATTGAATTGGCGAAAGCACTATGTATCATCAACCAATTTTCCCGAAATGCATGGAATTCCCCAATGAGGCAAAACTCATGGCCCACGCCAAGAAGCTGGAAGGACTTCGGTTCTCAGAAATCAGCACGTTGATTGGACGGCTGGATGAGTCGCATAGAAAGCACACAAAAGGTGTGGCAGCCAAAGTGATTGAAACAGAGTATTTTGGAATACCCACGAATAGTAGTGAGGCGCCTGACTTTGAGAATCTCGGAGTCGAGTTGAAGGTTAGTCCCTTACGTTATATTGAGCGATTGCATCTCTATACTACCAAGGAACGTAATGTCATCAAGATGGTGAACTACAATGAAATTGCGGAAAATGCAAAGTGGACACAAACCAAGGTGAAGAAGAAGTTGAATCGCGTGCTTTTCGTTCTCTATGTACATGACAATTTGGTGAACGCTTGGGATTGGAAAGTTGTCAAGGTATTCCTTTGGAGCCCATCTAAGGCTCAGAGTAAGTTGATTCAAAGTGACTACGATATCATGCGAGAGAATGTCTTAGCAGGAAATAATTTGCGAGAAGGAGATCATACCTTCTTTGCCACTTGTCCGAAACATGGTGGTGGATATCTGAAGAACAGCCCCCTTCAGTCTCCTCGGTCTTCACTTGCTGAACATCCTGTAATGCAATTTGCAGAGAAAAGAGGATACTGTATCAAAAGAGAGGCTTTCATAGAATTAATCGCTGATTCAATCGATGCCCCCTTAATCAAAAAGGGAAGAAGCATTGGAATTACATCTGAAAAATTGGAGTTGTAAATATGAGGCCGGAAGAAATTATTGAATTGATAATAAGTAAACATGAGCAAAAAGACGACACACCTATACAATTATTTCAAGGACTCAATTTAGAACCTATGATTGATTATAGTGGGAAAATGGCAAGAGGATTTGCTAGGGGGTTTGCTAGATGGAGAATGCATCAAGACAGAATGCATGCAGGAATACTGGATTTCAAAATAATGGATAACACTGGAAAAATGGAACACTTTGCGTTGATTGAGCGAATTTTACCTATTCTAAATATTGAGGATATAAGAAAAGTATTCGAAGGGGTTGATCCCGAAGAATTAGGAAGAAACGAAGAAGAAACTGTATTGCTATCTGAAGTGCAGTGTTCTTTCTTAGAACAAGAGGTGAACTGGGGTCCACATAGTTTCCAATTACGCACCTTTTATGGCCTCCAAACTGTGGAAGATTTGTTATTTAAAAATGCAGTTCCAAGAGATTTTTTTATGTGTTATATTGAGAAAAGTTTCTTTGAGTTTAACTCTGGAAAAGATTTGGAAGAAACCATGAATTCAATTGTAGAAAATTACCGTGAATCAGAGGCAGCAGGAAAATCAGTCATGTATCCACCGAAAACTGGTAGTGGTAGAAAAGTAAGAGTTGCTAAGGAGTACAGAGATTTTGTCTATAGTAACAATATTGGAGGAGCCGAATCTTGGATAGATACTTTTCTTGAGAGAATTTTTGCCCTTTGTGAAAGAGAGGGTGTTAGCAGATATTGGGTGAGTGCATATCACAAAGGCGATTAGAAGCAGACCCTAATCTAAATGTTGAATCCTTATTGAATGATTCATATTACAAGATTTATTAGACAGCCTGACTAATTTGAAACAATGATTCACTTAGAGTGTATAGACTGCAACCACATCTTCGGCGAAGATGAGGATGAGTTTGGAATCTGTCCAGAGTGTAGTAGACAGCAGCCAGCGTCCGGCTCTTGGGCCA
>CAZMPT010000110.1:0-3363 GCA_964568285.1 uncultured archaeon
TAGAGGATACTTTCCAAGAATTGACCGATATAGGTTTACAGCCATCTTTCCAAGATATCCTTTCAATTCCAAATCACAATGGTGCGTCACAACAAGTGGTTTTTGTGATTCTTTGGCCCCTTTGGCAGCAAACCTTTCAGTGAATGGTGGTGGAGAGTGTACGTGTATTACGTCTGCATGACTTCTTCTTACAAAGGCTTGGATGGCAGTTACTACTGGAGTATTGTATAGATTTATCCATTGAGGTAGTCTCGTAACTTTGATACCCTTTATTTTCTCGATTTCGGGCATCCGGCTATAACGTGAGGTTACAACCTCTACTTCATGGCCTAATTTCATCAGACCTTCGGAAAGGCCCATGACATGAGATTCTACTCCTCCGAAATGAGGATAAAAATATGGAGTTACTTGTAAAATATGCATTATACTATTATGGTTTTTGATTCATAGGTTCCTGAAACTAAAGTGTTTGGCCCTACCTTCACGTCGTTCCCTAGGATTGTTCCAGCATTTATTGATGCATTTATTCCAGTATTAACACAGTCTCCAATTATTGCACCGAATTTCTTCCTTCCAGTAACTATTTTCTTTCCTTTGTGAGTGACTTCTATAATTTTCTTGTCCAGACGCAGATTAGCAATCTTGGTTCCCGAGCCTAGATTGCTCATCTTCCCAATAAAAGAGTCACCTACATAGTTATGGTGTGGCGCATTTGCCCCATGCATCATAATGCTATTTTTCACTTCACTTGAAGCGCCAACTTTGTTATCACCACATAAGACAGTTCCATTTCTTAGGTACGCATTTGGTCCGATTATGCAATTATCTCCAATCCACACATTTCCCTCTATATAACATCCGGATTTAATAACAGAATTATTTCCTAGATAAATTTTTCCATTCACAGTCACATTATCTTCAATTTGCCCTTTCATTTCTTTTTCAATATCATCAATAATATTCTCGTTAGCAGTTATTAGGTCCCACGGGTATCCAATATCTTTCCAGAATCCTTCATACTCTACTACTTTGACATCATCAGCTATTGCTTGTAAGGCATCAGTTATTTCATATTCTCCTCTTGGAGACTTACCAACTTTCTTTATAGAATCAAATATTTTAGGACTAAAAACATACTGTCCAGCATTAATCATAGCTTCACCCGTCACACCTTTTTCTACTATTGAGATTAGTTTTCCTTTTTTGCTATTTACAGTTCCAAATCTTGAACAATCACTAACCTTCGTAATCATCATCAGTATCTCATTTTTGTCTTTATTCATTTTTGCAAGATTTTTACTATCAACGGTAGTGTCTCCATTTATACAGTAAAAGTTGCCATCTATCCTTCCTTCAGCTTGAAGAACAGCATGTCCAGTTCCTTCTTGCCTGTCCTGAACAATATATTCGATTTTGATGCCATATTCTTTTCCATCACCTAAGAAATCAGATATTTCCTTCATCTGATATCCAATTAGGACATATACTTCCTTGACGCCATTTTTTTTCAATTCCTTTATTTGTCTTTGGATTATGGGTTCTCCACCTAACGGCAATAACGGCTTTGGTGTATTGTCAGTTAGAGGCCACATACGTGTACCTTTACCTGCAGCTAAGATTAGTGCTTTATCTATCATATCACTTTCTTTATCCTGTCCATTAGAAGAGCATTTATCTTTGCTCCGTCCATTTTACCTCGGAATTCAGCCATTACATTCCCCATCAATGGGCCAACAGCTTCCATCCCTCTATTTTTTACAAAGTCTATCCTATCCTTTATGAGTTTATCTATAAACAACGCGACGTCTTTTTCTATATTCACATCACCTATTTCTATTTGTTCACCCTTACTGGACTGGATAAGAGCATTTTCTATCCCCTCTTTAGCTATTTTTCCTTCTTTAACTAATAATAATACTCTGAGAATATCATCATCACCAACAAAGTTATTGCCTTCAGATTCCAAATTAGGTATTGTGTGAAGCAAAACTCTTGACAGATTTTTCTGATCATTTATTTGTTCAAACAATTTCTGGAATTTTGAATCTAGGTTTCTGGAAACGATTTGTTTGGATTCTTCAGTGTTAAGGGGTAATTCTATTTCCCTCTGATCAAGTGTCTTGGGAACTTCAACTTCGATATTTTGGAGATTAATTGGTGCAATGTCTGTTTCAGGGTACATCCTTGAAGCCCCGGGCATGGGCCTAAGATATCTCGTATGTCCTTCAAGATCCACTTTTCTAACTTCTTTGGGAACACCACTGTATTCGACTCTTTGAATTACGTTTTCTAGAGCTTTTTCAGCTCCTCCATCAGTATCAAATATTAGTACAAATGCATCATCATTCTTACAATCCATAGCTCCATATATTTTCCTTGTTTCTTCCTCACTAATTCCATACGCAGGCAATTCATCGCTATGCATCAATCCATTTACTCCACTTTTAATCGCGTGATCAGCTATTTCTCTACCCATTCTGACATGCCCTTCTGGAGAGTCTTTTGTTCCTAGTAAACCATTCCAGCCCACTAATTTGCAAGCGAGTGCTTCACCTCTATCCGCTTTTATAAGGCCAGTTACATCCTTTTTATTTTTTACAATTCCTTTTTTCAGGTTTTTTAGTTTTTCTTGCCTGTTTATCTCTTTCTCAACCACTTTTGCCATGGTTGAAAGGTCCTGAAATCCTTTCAATTCTACTCTTTCGCCACCATCTATAGATACATTAACGTCCTGCCTGATAGTTCCTAATCCTCTTTTTACTTTGCAGCCTCGTAAAAGTCTTCCCAGAGCACGAGCGGCACTTTGTACATCCTTTGGTTCTTGAAGTTGTGGTTTAGTAGTAATTTCTAAAAGGGGAATTCCTAGTCTATCTAGTAGATATTCATCTTTTTTGTCACCATGTCTACATGAATCTTCCTCTAGACAGATTTGTTCTAATTCTAGTTTTTTGCCATCATAATCAATTACTCCACCAGTTGCTATCAAAGCGGTTCTTTGGAAACCACTTGTATTGGAACCATCAACTACAATTTTTCTCATAAATTGCACTTCTTCGATAATTTTCGCATTAACTAGTTTTGCAAATTGGATGGCAATTTCTACAGCGCTACTGTTTGGCCCTCTAGGCGGTTCTTCATCAGCATAAACAAGGCAATTGCAACTTTTGTTGTAGTATGTAAATTCTCTTATTCCTTCAGCTTTTGCCGCAGCATCCATGACTCCCATTTCACTTGATGTGGGGTGTAAAACACGCCTGAACCTGCGATTTTTGCCAGATTCCAGATTTCCACATCTACAGAAAAGTTTTCCACAGTCAAGCTGTTGATGCACTTCAAGCCCAGCCTTCAACTTCACAGGATGGT
>CAZMPT010000111.1:0-3352 GCA_964568285.1 uncultured archaeon
GGTTGGTTGACAAGGTCATGGCACTGCGCCGTCGCCCTGAATAGCTCACCGTTACGTTATAAGTTACGTAAGCTATTACCTAATCAATGGTAGTGGACATGGAATCCAGAAAAATATACCCTGCATCGTGCACTTATGTTTTAAATATATCAGTGTTCCGGACCACATAATGCAGAGCATTTCTTTGGAAGAGTTTGACCAAGCCCTAGATTCTGGAGCTTCGATAATTGATTGCCGTCCGACGAATGATTTTGCAGCATCCTACATACCTAATTCAATAAGCTCTAGCATAAACGGATCTTACGAGTATATGGTACAATGCCTTTTCGACAAAGAACATAACATAATTATAATTGCAGAAAAGGGAAGAGAAAGTGAAGCTATCTTAAGGCTAGAAATTGAAGGATATAGTAATCTCTCATTCTTCAATTTTGAAGATTGGATTTCATCTGGTCGGGAAACCTCAGGTTTTGTACGTATATCTGCTAAAGATGCAGTCAAACATCACAATAAAATGAAAGACGTAAGCAACTCAGAAGATTGGGAAGTTCTTCATGTAAAAGAAGTAGACAATGTGCCCTTGATTGATTTAGTAAAGAATCCTAGTTCTATTTCAGAGGGAGACATTCTTTATTGTGGTAATGGTCACAAATCTATGGCAGCAGCCTCTTTTATGGCTATTAGTGGAATAAATGTTACTGATATAATAGGGGGGTTGAGTGCAATGTTAGTTGATGCACCCGATTTAGAAATATGAGTGAAAAAGCATTCTCTTTCTTGCCCATGCCCGATCGCTCGGGAAAACCCCGTGTAAATGGGTTAACAATGTGTTTGGATCAAGGTATGGGATTAACCTATACTGAGGATTTGCTATCAATTTGTTCCGAATACGTAGACGTCTGGAAATTAGGATGGGCCACAGCTCAGTTACAACCTAAAGATATAGTAAAGAAGAAAGTTAAGATTCTCCGAGATCACAAAATATCAGTTTGTAATGGGGGAACTCTACTTGAATTATCAGAACATCAGGGTAAGGTAAACCAGCTTTTTGAAGAATTATTAGAGTTAGGTTGTGATTCAACAGAGATCTCAAGCGGTAGTCTTGATATTGGTTCAGATCGTGTTGTAGAATTAATATCAATCGCTAGTGGAATGGGCCTTAGGGTTTTCTGTGAAGTTGGTAAAAAATTGCCTGAAGACGATTATGGCGGTAAAGAGTATAATCAACTTATGAAGAAGTTCATTGATGCAGGTGCTGACAAAGTCATACTAGAGGCACGTGAATCAGGAGCAAGTGTTGGGATAATGGACAAAGACGGTAAACCTAAAGAGTCGAAGATGGATGATGTTCTTGAGGGTATAGATCCTAATAAGGTGATTTTTGAGGCTCCTCGTAAATCACAGCAGATTTTCTTCTTGAGACAATTTGGTTCAGAAGCCAATCTTGGTAATATTCATCCAACGGATGTTATATCAGTAGAGACGTTAAGGAGAGGTTTGAGAGGTGACACAATTAATGATTTTTACTTTGTAATTGGTGACCGACATCTGAAGAAGCAAGGTAGAAAATAGGTCAGAATGGAAATTCGAATTGAACATGGTATTGATGGGGCCAAGAATGCAGTATCAAGAGGAGATGCCGTAATAATCGTCGATGCTATTAGAGCTTCAACAACTTACGTGAATGCATTTGCTAGTGGAGCGAAAAGAATAGTCCCTTGTTCAAGTCGTGAACACCTTTCCGAGAAATTTAATCAATATCCAGACTCTCTAAAAAGTGGGGAGAGATTGTGTAAGAAGATAGAGGGTTATGATTTAGGTTCTTCACCAGTGGAGATGTCTAAAACAGATTTGTCAGGTAAAGTGCTATTGTCAAGTACAACCAATGGTTCCCGTATGGTTGTAGCCTGTAGCGATTCTCCTCTAACAGTTATGGGAAGTTTTTGTAATTCTAGTGCTGTAGTTTCCTTCCTTAGTAAAAAAAATAAGAATGTTTCAATAATTTGTTCAGGCCGTCTTGGAGAAGAAGTCATAGAGGACAACTTGTGTGCAGATTATTTCAAGCATTGTTTTGATTCATCAGACAAGAAATTTCGTTTGACGCAGGATGAAATTACAAGTGAGTGCATATCATCACCTAGTTACAAGATGTTGGCTAGTGCAGGTTTAGAAGAAGATTTCGTAAGATGTATGGCTATAGATTCTCATGATATAGTTCCCGTGTTAGATGGCGATGGTTTCATTTTGCTTTAACTCTAAAAATATCTTCACTTCCACAAACTTCACAGGAATCATTCTTGTTTTTAGTTATTAGCTTACAGGCCGAACATTTGTACTCCCACTTTCGTAATTCAGTAATCACATTTCCACTGCAAGAAATTGATTCTAGTTTCATGTACAATGCTACATTTTGTATTGCAAAATCATCTGAAATTATGTTTCCTTTAAATTCATATCCCAGCGCTAGTATTTTCATATCGGTTGGCGACAAAACATCTAGGTCTCCAGTTTTGTTTGCCATTTTCTCAACATATTTTACAGAGTCCTTTTTGGGTTCAATTATTTTCAGTCCTTTACTTTTAAGATTTGAATAATACTGTTTACTCTGCTTATTCACTATTTCATTCTCAATATCTCTGACTGTTGCCAATTTTCCATCAGGATGTATTTGGCTGAAAAAAGCGCAACTATCTAGTATATTCCAAACATCGGTCTGCATGTTATTGCCCTCCAAATTAGTGGTTTTGTCAAAGGATTAAATGAGGCGTTAACCAATATGTCAGGTGATCTGAACATCAATCCACCCCATTTTATTCCTCTTTTAGAATACTTCATTACCTTTCCCATTTGTTGATTCCATCGATTTTCATATTCACTAAGTGGGATTCTTTCCTTAACATGCTCGGCAATAACTTGGCCAGCTATTCTCCCACCAATCATTGCTGTTGTTATTCCAGCACCGTTTGATGGCAGAACCATTCCAGCTGAATCTCCAACTAATATATATTGGCCTTTTGTCAAATTTTTAACAGTACCTGACATAGGGAGTATTCCTCCTCCTTTGTAAGTAATTTTACCCTTGAATCTGGAGAAAAATTCTTCAGCCATGGTGTTTAGACTTTTGCCTTTTGAGAATCTAGTTTGTATTCCTATTCCTATGTTTGCCCCTTCTTCTTTAGGTATCATCCAAGCGTAGCCTCCTGGCGCAGTTGATCCGAAATAAAGGTCGACTCTATCACCAAAATCACCATTCATTAAAACAAAATTTACAGCTATGTTCAGTGTTTTTTCTTTCCAGAATTTTTTACGGAGAGGATCATGCGGTCCTCCACACCCTACAATTATTCTCGCA
>CAZMPT010000112.1:0-3261 GCA_964568285.1 uncultured archaeon
ATCACTCCTGCTGAAGCAAAAGAACAAGGCATCGAAACAGTTGTTGGAAAATTCCCGTTTGCAGCTAGTGGGCGTGCATTGGCAATGGATGCAGGTTCCGATGGCGGATTTGTGCGAATCACAGCCAGAGCATCGAATCATGTGATTCTTGGAATTCATGCTGTAGGTTCACATGTTTCTGAGCTTTCAGGAGAATTTGCGCATGCAATTGAAATGGGTTCTAGGTTAGAAGACGTTGCTGGAACAATTCATGTACATCCAACCCTTACTGAAGCCTTTGCTGAATCTGCATTATCAGGATTGGGTCATGCAATCCATATTTCCAAGTGATATCTGTCGACCTTATTGATGCTGGAAATTCAGACCATTCTGAAGTTGACAAGTTAATGATTAGCCTACAAGAGCAAAGAATTGCAGATGAAATATCAGATACGTTAATTTTTGTTGAACATCCCGAAATAGTAACAATAGGCCGGAGAGGTATGTTGGATGGACTTCAAGCCCCAGAGGGTTTTGCTTCATCAAATGTTGACCGTGGTGGAGGAATTACTTGGCATGGACCAGGGCAGTTAGTTGGTTATCCAATCTTCAAATGGGAAGAAGAGTCAGTTAGAACAGTTATTACAACTATAGAAGAATGGATTATGGTTTCACTAGATAATTTAGGTGTTGGAACAGAAAGGAATGAAGCAATGCAGGGGGTTTGGCATCAGGATTATAAGATTGCAAGTATTGGCATGGCTTTCAGCAAGTGGGTTTCACGTCATGGATTTGATATCAATCTCGACACTCCTTCAGGAAGAATCGAATCAGTTGAAGGGTGTGGATTGCCTATAGGCAAACACACTTCTCTTTCACAATTTGGATTTGATATATCTGTTGAACAGATGCAAGATATGCTAATCGAAATGATGCCTCAAATCCTAGGAAGAAAGGTTGCGAATAGATCTACTTTAGAAACTTCTTGACCAGATGTTGGTTTTGGTCCTTTAATTCATGATGATTTTTCATCCATTCTGAGGCTTTTTCGATACAGATGGCTTTCATTTCACCAGTTAGCAATTCCCCAGAAACGTATTCATTTCGTATCCTTTCAAGTTCCTTGTCATCTTCTTCAAAGAAATAACGAAGATACTGATATGCAACGTCAATGTCTGGGTTTCCTCCCTTCTTTCTATGTTCCTCCAAAGTAGTTTGTCCTCCTGAAAATGAAGCTTTTATCTTTTTCTCAATCGCTTCCATTGAATCATTCAGGAACATTGTTGTTTCAGGTTCACTCGAACTCATTTTTCCTCCCGTCATGCCCACAGCAAATTGATGATATGTTGATGAAGGCTGCATGAAACCAAATCCCCCAAGATTTCGTTCTAGCCCTAGCAGATGATATCTCAATTCATTGCGATTCTTACTAGATGCATCTTTGATATCAATTTTACCATGTTTGGGGTTCGAGTTTATCTGACTGAATCCAGCCTTGTTTATGGCGCCAATAACTTTGTCAATAACCTTGGTTCTTTGTTTGTTATCAACTCCACCATCACCACGAATGCCCATTACTTCGGCGTTATTGTCCTGAATCGACAATCCAATCGTGATTCCTCCTGATTTGTTTGTGTTTACATTAAACCAGTTAGTTTTGGAGACCATTCCTCTCGTGAGTCTCATGTGTGGGTCTTGATCTATTCCGACAGGAACCACAATAGGCCTCAATCCCCCATATTCATCCATTTGAGGATGGACAATGTCTCCAGCTTGTACAAGTGGAGATTGTACATGCGCCAAAGTAGTATCTCCTGAAAAACCATAGATTGCCTCCATTTCAGATAGATTTGTCTTCTTTCCCAATGTGAAGCCCAATTTTTGGACAACGGGTCTTTCAGACTGAAAGTAGATTGATGTTTTATCCGGATTTAGTCCCATTCCAGCATAATTTGTTACATATTCCTCAATCGCATACTTTCTGCAAGCCTCTAGACTTAATCCACGGGTTGCGTGTGCTTCTAGGTCTGCGACAGTAATCGTGACGTCACCGCCAAGTTCTTGATACCAACGAGCTTGGTCAATCACCATTT
Source organism: uncultured archaeon (assembly GCA_964568285.1). GTDB lineage: Archaea > Thermoplasmatota > Poseidoniia > MGIII > CG-Epi1 > CG-Epi1. The sequence continues at coordinate 2,073 of CAZMPT010000112.1, forward strand.
TGTGACCAAGATGTATTTGCCCAGACGGCATAAGTCCGGAAAGGACACCAAACGGTCTTCCGGCATTTCTTGCTTCTAAAACATTGTCAAGATCTCTATGAGCAAATATTATGCCACGGCGATGGAGATGAGTTGGACTAGGTAATTCGTCAGGATTTATCGTCTCTAACCCAAATTTTTCGCATATTTCTTTGTAATTTTGGACACCTTCTGTTGCCCAAGGGTCAATTTCCATCACTAGCTTAGAGCTTAGGGGCTTAAAGGTAATTCCCACCCTCCCTTAGTATATTGTGAAAAGAGTAGAATGGCCGCGAGCAATCCTCCATGTGGATATGGACGCTTTCTTTGTCAATGTTCATTTACTGGAAAATCCAGAGGATAAAGGAAAACCGTTAGCAGTAGGTGGAAAACCAGGACAAAGAGGAGTCATTGCTTCAGCTTCTTATGAAGCACGCGAAAAAGGCATACACTCAGCTATGGCCTCAAGCAAAGCACTGAAACTTTGTCCTGAGCTAAAATTAGTTTCTTCAAATCGACCAATGATTCGCTCTTGCTCAACCAAGGTCATGGATATTCTGTCACGTTATGGTGTTCTGGAAAGGATGAGCGTTGATGAGGCCTTCGTCGACATATCATCTCAAGCAAATCCTCCAGCTCTAGTGAAAACTATACTGAAACGCATAAAGGATAAGACCCAGCTTCCTGCATCAGCTGGTCTTTCAACATCAAAATTGGTTTCTAAGATAGCTTCTGATTTTGATAAACCTGAAGGCTTCACTGTCGTTCTTCCTGGAACTGAGAGTAAATTCTTAGCACCACTAGAAATCCGAAAGATATATGGTATAGGTCCAAAAACTGCATCATTATTGAACAATTTGGGAGTTAAATTGTGTTCAGATATAGTATCAATTGATATACAGAAATTACAACCAGTTTTTGGCCAATATTCAGTTAGATTAAAGAACAAAGCCAAAGGAATAGATGATAGGCCTGTTGATCCATCACCATGGGTTGCTAAGCAGCAAGGAACCGAAAGGACCTTCGAAAAGGACGTGACAGATTCAAATGTAGTTGAAGATGCTCTTCTGGAGCTTTGTGAGGAAGTCTCAGAGAGTATAGGTAGAATGGGCCGCTCAGCCCGTACTGTCACACTCAAACTAAGGTGGCCAGATTTTTCTACAATTACTCG
>CAZMPT010000113.1:0-3227 GCA_964568285.1 uncultured archaeon
ACAGAACAGAGCGATATTTTTCCGACTTTGCTTGAGAATTTTAGTGCAGACATGAGTTCAGCCGTATGTCAGGAACCATATTCAATCGGAGATAATACTGTAATTTACACTCTTCCAAATGAGGCTTGGACTCATCGTATAATGGGTTCTTTCAGTAATCATTTAGTTTCTACTAACAAGGACTTGGCGTGTGCGATAGCAGTTTTGAATTCTGATGGAACTTATCGAATATCCGTACGCTCTTCACTTAACAATCCATACGGTGCAGGAGATTTGTGTAAGAAATTTGGCGGTGGTGGTCGTGAAAAGGCTGGTGGTGTCAATAATCTTGAGGCATCCGAATTAGACAATTTCAAGAAGGAGTTTGATAGTACCTTCCAATGAAAACGCCGACTGAATTTATTGAAGAGTGGATGGAAACTATTTGTTCCAATAATGTAGAGAACATAGTTTCGTTGTACCAAGAAGAGGCTGTTCTATTGGGAACACTGGATGGTAAATTACGTAGAGGTCATGGTGAGATAAAGGAATATTTTGATTTTTTTGTAAAGTTACAACCTTGTGGTACGATCACTTCGATTGTTGAGGATGATTTTGGTCACAGACGCATGGGAGTAGCTAATGGGACCTATGATTTTGATTTGACTGAGAATGGTGAAAAACTAGTGGCCCCAGCAAGGTTTACTTTTGTTTTAGAAAGAACTGGGACGAAGTGGAAGATTCACACACACCATTCTTCAAAATTACCATAAACAAAAGGTGGCTGCCAGCTCTACTTTTCAGGTTTAGGTTCTCTTAAAAAGGTCAAGTTGAAATTCCGCTCAGCCAAAAATTCAGCATGATAATTTATATCATTATCCTTTAATTCCTTAAATGCTTCAATATCGTGTGCACGGATATAAGTCATTCCATTCGAAGAAGTGGAAATTTCTTTGGGAATAACTTTACGCCTTTTTCCAGGTGAACTTCCTCTATGATAATTGAAAGAAACAGGAGACTTGTTGGTTACAGCTTTGTTAAATATTTCAATCATTTTCTCATAGTCCTTTTTTGTTGGAAGTCCTATGCTATTTGCTTCTGAGTGCCAGCTACAGTAATCACCATCCAAGGTACTATAATTACAGGAACCAGAGAGATTTTCAGCTTTGCACATTTTTGGCTCATGATATGGCTCCGAATAATCTTTCTCGTATGATTTGAAGCTACTTCGTCTGGGACTGTAAGAGCTAATTCCAGAGTGACTGTTGCAATAGCTCCCATGAACCTTTCGTCTACATTGGCGCCCGCTTCTAGTTGTTCCCAAACACTGAGTTGAAACCGAATAAGTTCCATAACTACGAGAATAGTTATATTTTGGTAATTGGTGGGATTTAGTTTTTGAGTTCTCAAACCATGGAGCTAGATTGGCTATGGGTCCTTTCCACAATCCCCAAACCTTTAGATCTTTTTTAATTCCGAATGCAGACCAAATACTAGGCATTGTGTCTGTCAAAACATATTGCATTATAACTGTTTCCTCAAAAGAACAAAGGGTGGCCGCCCGAAGGCGACCTTTGCCCCGAACTTAACGGGCACCATCATGAATCAGGGCCCTGACCCTGTTCGGGAAATGTAAGACGCCGGGGTTGTCCCTTCCATCATCGAATCCGGTGGGGACCCAAAGGCGTCGTGTATGCGAACGTTTGCACAGAACATCATTAATCAGCCCTGTCTTCGAAGCTCGCTTTGAACTTCAGCCGGGGGAGTAATTATGCTTGTCGTTTTTCGGGATGATTATTTTATAGCCACCTAAATGGACAATAATGAGCGATTCTGAGACCGAACTACGACAACTCGTAGATGCCCTTCCTCAGTATGAGGATCAGATTCGCTACTGGGAGTCACAATTGCAGGCTATAGCCAATGTTAGAGCAGACATCACTCAAGCTCAGGAGACCTTGAATGGAATGCTTGATTCCAAGAAGAATATGGAGATGTTAGTGCCAGTTGGACACAACACCTCGGTTTTCACTACGGTTGAGGACCCAGACAGAATATTGGTCGGCGTAGGTTCCAGAGTATACATGGAAACAACCAGAAAAGATTCATTGAAACGTCTCAATAATCGTCTTGAAGATTTGAAGAAGGCAAGTCAAACCTATCAAGAGAATCTCAACAAGTCTCAGCAGGATTATGTGGCTATCAGAGACCGAGCCGAGTTCTTGAATTCACAAAGGGAGTCCAACTAATGTTCAAAGCATTGAGAGATAGATTCCGAAGCGCTAGTAAGAAGGCCGAAGAGGAATTGGATCCTGAATTGAAATTGGATTATGAGAGATTTAGACCTGAGGAACGTGACAGTGGTGCCGTAATCCAGGAAAAACATCTGGACAATGTTCTATGGGAAATGGAACTGGCACTTCTGGAATCTGATGTCGCGATAGAGGCTTTGGAGGAAATGAAGGAGATAATCAGGAAAAGATTGATTGGTCTCAGGGTGGAGAGCCGTAAGGCCATCGTACCTACAATCGAGAAAGCATTGAAGGCCAGTCTGGTTGAATTACTATCCAAGACCACCTTTGATCCACAGACATTGCTTGAGAAGAGAGATGAACCCTTGGTGGTTGCTTTTGTGGGAGTCAATGGAACTGGTAAGACCACAACCATCGCAAGAATAACCAGCTGGTTGAAAGAGAACGGGAAAAGTGTTGTTCTGGCAGCATCCGATACTTTCCGTGCTGGTGCTATTGAACAATTGGAATTACATGCTAATCGTCTTGATTGTAAATTCATCAAGCATCAGGCAGGAGGAGATCCTGCGGCAGTCGCATTCGATGCGGTTGAGCATGCCAAGGCTAAGCACAGAGATATTGTCCTGATAGATACTGCAGGCAGAATGCAGACTAATTCCAATCTGATGGATGAGATGAAGAAGATTAAGAGAGTCGCCAAACCAAATCTGATAATGTTTGTTGGTGATTCATTGGCAGGTAATGACGCAGTAGATCAGGCTAAGAAATTCCATGAAGCAGTAGGTATTGATGCGGTTGTTCTAACTAAATTGGACGTAGATGCCAAAGGCGGAGCTGCATTGAGTATTTCATCAGCTATTGGTCAACCTATTGCGTTTGTTGGTATCGGGCAGGAATATGGTGACATCATGCCATTTGACGCCGCTTGGATTGTTGAGAGAATTTTTGCCTAAAGTGATATAATGGGAATAGATTACAAGACAATATGAGCAAGTC
>CAZMPT010000114.1:0-3149 GCA_964568285.1 uncultured archaeon
ATTGTTACTTCTGATGATTTTAGGGAGCAATATGTGAGACGCCTCAATGACTGGTCGAAGAAATATGAATTCCGAAAAGGCACAGTTCAATCTGTAAATGATTTATTTGAGGCAACATCAGTCGATTCACTTCTTACCTGTATATTTGAAATTGTTAAGCATGAATTTACTAGGGATAATCAAGAGACCACCCCCTTGACATCTCGATGGGTGATAGGATTAACAGGAGGTACTATGCATATGTCCGCTGTGGCTATGACAACTTCCAACCTCTTAGACAGCACAGCCTTCTATGTCATTAGGCCAAAAGAAGGCCAGGCAATCATGCCAAATCGTGACATCATAGAATTCCCTAGTTTGTCAGGAATGAAGTCTGCAATGCTTCTCACGCCCATTCAGGTCGCATATTTGGAAAAGACGAAAGGTGGTAAGTTGACTGATCTTCATGAGCAATCTGATGTACGACCTTGGGTGATGATGCAGATGGCCGAGAAAGGAATGATTATCCTCGATATGGAGAATGAAAGTTGGTCATTAACATCTTCGGGTTTCAAAGTATTTCGCCTATTACTAACGAGTCCATCTTATGGTAATCTTGTTACTGAGGAATTGAAGTTAGCATTAGAAGAAGCAAATAATTCAGAAGGCACTGATACTTCATACTATCACGGCTGAGGTGTCACCATGGCGGATCGTGCAGCTAATCCATGGCATTGGGAATTAGAGCCATTGCCAAAAGAAACCACAGGATTATCAAACGAACAGATATTATTTGGTTTGGCAGATATACTAGAACAATGGCCAGGTACACCAACAGCAGTATTGGATGATGAGGAGAAACATAACCGGCTAGTGAAGGTTTTATCGGGATACCCCGACATTGATGTAGCAACTAGGCCACTTGATTGGCCGTTACATCCACGCTCCGTAAAGGCACTTATAATCAGTCGTGCTCTCGACGACATTCCCGGAATCTTTCTAGATTCTAGTCTTAGGTCGGATATCTTGAATAGAGATATGGCCGGGCGACAACTTATTAAGAAAAATCCTAAAGAAGAAACTTTCCATTCGCTGACAGTCGCCTGCTTGTCACTCCTGCTGTCTAGAGTCAATACTGACAACAGATCAGGAGCAAAAGAAGCTCTACTCGCCTCGTTTTTCTCATATGATAATGTGGCTGGAATTCGGAGGGGTTGGGAAGAAGTTCAGGAAGCCATAGCGGCAGTCCCTCCCAGCATGAAAACAATGCTACGTGAACCTAACCTTCCCGAAGAACCAAAATCCACACCTGCACCAGAGATTGAGACCTACAAGATTCTAGGAAATAATCCAAATGATCGGGCTGGTGTTTCTGATGAACAGTATGAAAGATGGTCTATTCATGATGACTACCGTGAAAGAAAATCCACCTATAAAAAAGAGTTAAATAAATTTAAAAATTTGAAAAAATATTCCTTTCCAAATTGGGATTATGAGGTTACATTTCAATTCTGTCGTATCCAGACATGGTTGGCAGAATTACGGATGCACGATAAGGGTGAAGGTACTTGTGGGCGGCTTCTAAGGGGCGCATCATTACTCCTCGAAGCAGCGATTTCTTCTATACGCGATATCGTAATCCAAAAATATGGTCCGGGTTCAATCATCATTGATGGTGGCGGAAGGTTGAGGGCAATTGTTCCAGATAAACATTCGGCAGACCATCTTTGTAAGGCAATCAATTTAGTATACCAATTATTCTTATCTATTGGCCCATATCCAAATGAAGGTTTAGAGATACCTAAATTAATCCATAAATTCCCTGAAACGCATAAACGATTAGAGAGAGAATTGAAGATTTGGTTTGATGGTTTTGAATATTTGAAGACATCACACCCTCAAAAAAAGATGAATAAGATTATTCGCGAGTTCACTGAAACAGGGATGCCCCCGCGTAGAGTGTATATTCGGGAGATTAACGAGAAGAAAGATATTGAAGATGTTACTCAGTTAGTATCCACCCTGAATCGAAAATTACCACCAGAAAAGAACCCGATTCAGGGGGGTGCAAATTGCCCATTTTGTGATGAAGATTTGTCTAATTTACTAGAAAATGAGAATAGCTGGGGAAGTGCTGATAAATGGATTACCAATCCAAGTAAGTATAGAAATAGAAAGAATAAACCTGCCATTGTAGTTTGCTTGGTGCATAGACTCTGTTACATTGTTGGGCACCATCAGAGAATGAAGGATTCAGTTCTCCACCGTCCACGTATAGATTCAAGGAATGAATTTGAAAACACTATTCTCGATGATAGACCTGTGGTAGCATTAGCACAACTTGATGGCAATTCAATAGGTTATCTTTTCAAGCCGCCTGACGAACATAATAATCCGGCGTCGATGGATGCATATCGTAGACGCAGTTTTCGATTCAATGCCCACTGGTGGCCCACATTGGCAGATAGCATATTCAGCATCAATCGTAATGGGGGAGATCCAATTGGAGCGTGGGTAGTTGCAGGTGATGATGTCATTCTTGCTGAGTATGGGAGTCATGGGCCCGACAATTCTACTGCTATGTGGTTGAGAAAAGGGTTGGATTCACTCGTAAAATCATTGAATAGAATGAGTGGATTCAATGCTGAATTACGCGCTTGTTCAAATAATGGTCGTGCTCCGTATTTCACATTTACCGCGGGATATACAGAGAAGAGGATGAATCCAAGAGAAAGAATCAGTCCAATGTTAAAGCGGGTCAATAGGATTGAAAGTCGGGCGAAGAAGCAATGGAAATCTCGGATGACAAAAAATGCCCCATGGATGCTGAATGTAGAAAAACGAATCTACTGCATTGATTGGGATGAAGGCAATCTCCAGTGGGCTAGAAGATCCCGTAATTTGATTAGAGATGAAGATTGGAGCCCCAAAGAGGGGGACAATAAATTCTGTCAAAAGAAAATGCAATCAACCACTTTTGGAGAAGAAGATAACAGACTAATATGCAATTGTTGTAATTCAATTGTACAAACAACCAACAACCAAGGCCCAGTGACAACACGAATTCGCTGGAGACCTAGAGATCAATGGACTGAACCTTTAGTAGAGCATGTAATGGGGCGCTTGGGTCTTGAGAAACCACATTCTAATGACAATGACGGATGGCAAAA
>CAZMPT010000115.1:0-3075 GCA_964568285.1 uncultured archaeon
GGTTCATCTGATTTGAAGATACCTGAACCAACAAATATTCCATCCATTCCAAATTGCATCATAAGAGCTGCATCAGCTGGAGTGGCTATTCCACCAGCAGTGAATGTTACCACAGGAAGACGGCCTAACCTCTTAACGTCTTCTAGGATATCAAGAACTTCTGATTCTATTTCCTTTCTATCCTTTCCAAATGCATTGTAGCCCGCAGATTCACCTAGGTTCTGTTTAACCTCTTTGTCTAAGAAAAAGAATTTCTCGACAATTCTGGTTGCAATAGGTGGTAGATTTTTAGAGGCTTTTACAGCAGCGATTTCAGCTTGTAAAAGTCTAGCATGCCTCATTGCAGCAACGACATTCCCAGTTCCAGCCTCACCCTTTGTTCGGATCATAGCTGCACCTTCCCAAATTCTTCTTACGGCCTCACCAAGTGAGGTTGCTCCGCAAACAAACGGCACTGTGAATCCATCTTTTACAACATGATAGTAGGGATCAGCAGGCGTCAAGACCTCAGATTCATCAATCATATCTACGCCTAAAGCTTCCAGTACTCTAGCTTCTGCTGCGTGCCCTATCCTGCATTTTGCCATTACAGGAATGGTCGTGAAATCTATTATTTCCTTAATCATAGTGGGGTCAGACATTCTTGCAACACCGCCATCAGATCGGATATCTGCCGGTACTCTTTCGAGTGCCATTACCGAAACTGCTCCTGCATTCTCGGCTATCGCAGCCTGCTCAGCGTTTACAACGTCCATTATTACACCTCCTTTTTGCATCCTAGCAAATCCTCTCTTGACCAATTCTTTGCCATGTCTTAGAGATTCAAGATCTAAATCAAGGGACATTTTTTCCTCCTGTGGTGGACCGGGCGGGATTTGAACCCGCGGCCTCCGCCTTGCGAAGGCGGCAATCTTCCAGACTGAGCTACCGGCCCTGTTACAGAAAAATTGACTTTATACAGCACCGCTAGACTCCAAGTGTATCGCAGCAGCTTCACTCAGGTCTGCATACAATTCTTCATCATCAACACCAGTATAGGATATTTTCCCACCTCTGCCTCGGTTTATTCTCATTATTTCGAATTCAGAAGTAACACTGTCTGCGTATGACATTATTGCATATTCATCCCCTTCAACTTCTAGAGCTCCATGTATATTCATCTTAATTTCGTTGCCATCACCGTCTTCAAATATCTCGAATTCTATATCCTCTTCCTTCGTTTCTTTTTTCTTAGAACCAAAAGAGGGGAGTCCCCATCCTTTCTTTTTTGTTTCTTCAGAAGTTATTTCTCTTCCCATTGCTTCAGACCAAGCTTTCATCACATCTTCTTGATTCATCCCGCTTGCCAATTCTACTTTCTTCCAATTATTTATGTTCCAGGGCGGATTTTCAAATTTTGTAGATAGGGCTTGAACAAACATCCTGAGATCGTTTGGGTTTTGACACCCTAATCGGAGTTCTATGTACGAATTACGTGGCGTGCCGAAGAATCCTTTGTATTTCTGTGAGGTTAGCCTTGCCTTAAAACCAGCAAATCGAAAGGAAACACTCCAATCCATCTCATCAAATCCGCTAGATCTAAGTCTGAGTTTTGCATTATCATCAATACTTTGACAAGCTTCCCAAAATTTTTCACCGAAGTCGGTAAACCACATCAATCCAAAAGTGCCTCTACTTTTCACATCTATTCTACCAGATTTGAGAGCCCTCTTCTTGACCAGTGGGTGCTTGCTACGTGGCTGAGCCAGAAGTGTTACAGAATGCACTAGTTCTACACAAATAGGCATGCATAAAACATCACCGCTAACTTTAATAACGCCACACCAACACCAAAGTTGGCCTTTGGGCCATTGACGGTAATCAATTCACATTCAAGCTTCCCGATGGAGGTTTAGAGTTTAGGAGTTAGTCCGCCCTTGGTTCAAGGTTAATCGCAAGAGGTGGTATTATGAATATAGATCCAACAAGTAGCAAGTATGTCATTCGTGCTTCAATAAGAGCGAATGGCGTGGTTAACAAGTCCGATGTAGTTGGGGCCGTTTTTGGTCAGACAGAAGGACTTTTAGGAGATGAATTAGATCTTCGAGATCTGCAAAAAAGCGGACGAATGGGCCGTGTTGAAGTAGATGTAAAGAGTGATAAAGGAAAGTCAACAGGAGAAATTGTTATTTCTTCAAGTATGGACCAGGTAGAAACATCTGTTTTTGCTGCAGCGCTTGAAACGGTAGAACGAGTAGGCCCTTGTAAGGCAACTGTAAAGGTAACTACTTTGGAAGATAGCCGTAATTCCAAGCGTGAGGTAATTATTGAACGTGCTAGAACATTATTGATTGATTTGATTAAAGATTCAAGAAGTGCAGGTTCAACTATTACAGATACAGTTCGACAAGTTCTACAGACTGAGGAGATTGTTAGGTTCAAGGGTAAATTGCCAGCAGGACCCAATGTTGAATCCAGTGACGCAGTCATATTCGTTGAAGGTAGAGGTGACGTTCTCAATTTGTTAAGGCATGGAATAAAGAATGCCGTGGCAATGGAGGGCACCAACATACCTAAAGAAGTTGCTGAACTCAGTAAAGAGAGAACAGTAACGGCTTTTGTTGACGGAGACCGCGGTGGTGAAATGGTACTTCAGGAACTTCTCCAAGTAGCTGAAATTGATTTCATATCAAGAGCTCCAGAAAACACAGAGGTAGAACATCTTACTCACAAGCAGATAATGAAATCTTTGAGAGACAAGGTCTCTGCTGAGTTGTTTATGGAACAAAATAAATGGGCTCGTCCGTCTTCAAGTACAAAGAAAGCTCCAGCTAAAAAGACACGTAGAGGAACTAAAAAAGCTAAAGCGGAAGCACCTCCAGAGGCAGAAGAACCTAAGAAGGAAGTTCCAGCAGAGGCAGCTGTTGCTAGTCCGTTCTTTGTAGAACAATTAGATCAACTCCAAGGTACAAAAAATGCAAGATTATTGATGGGTGAAGAAGTCGCAGATGAGGTTTCAATCAGTGGTCTTCAAGAAGTACTGGAAACTCGTAAAGATAACGGAGTTAACGCATTGGTTATGGATGGAATAATAAC
>CAZMPT010000116.1:0-3060 GCA_964568285.1 uncultured archaeon
GTCTCAACTCTTAAAGATGTACTGGACAATATTCTGGTTTCTAGTGCAAGAAAGGAAGGTTTATTGGAAAAACTAACAAAATTCCTTCCAGGTTCAAGTACGTCTGGAAAATCAGTTAATCCTACTACTTAAAATTCTATTATCTCACCATAATTACTGAGTGCTGTTTGGAGACTAGTGCTGTCACTTGATGTGGCAACTATAGATGTACCCAAATGTGCAACAGTAGCAACTGCTCCTATAGGTACTTTATCCAAAACTTCAGAAATATTCTCATTGATTAATCCAGTTTTCTCAGTAAATAGACGTCCTATTTTGATTGCTGAGCGCAAATTGAAATTAGTCAACTGAATTCCCAAAGATGCGGAATTTATCATCTCTGTCCAGTCTGAATCACCAAGTATTTCAGAAGTATCTCGTCCCAATCCAGAGAGACAAATCACAATTTTATCATCTGTGGGTGCAACTCTTACAACTCCACCATATCCTGGACTCTCTCTTACAACAATTGCTGGAAAAATATTCTCATTAAGTGATTTAGATATTGCCATTACATCACCTAAACCAGTTTTGAATTCTACTTCGGCTTGATGAGCTGCACTGACACACTTGTCAAAATTTTTTTCAACTTCCAAACAAGCTGCCAAAGCAGACGCCCCAGAGACTCCCATACCAAAACCAAGGGGAAGATCTCTTCTCATGTATACAGTAAGACCTTTGTCTGCAAAACCCAGAATTTCCAATGCCCTCAGTGTGACTGGATCTTCTACTTCTTTACCGCCACATATAACTACATTACAGGGAGAATCAGATTTTTCATCTATAACTGCACAGTGAACTCCCTTAGACAAAACTAACCCAATTCCTGTAGAACCCATTTTCAAAGGATTATCATCTGGCCAGATTGCAAATGTCAAACTGACATGCCCAGGTACAAAACTCATACTGTCTCTTGGTATAATTCGATAGTCTTATCAATTGTGTTTTCCCAAGTTCTTCTGGATGAAGCATAGGTGTATGCAGATTCAGATAATTCACTAAGCAACTTTTTGTTCTTCAAGATTTTTGAAACGGCCCTAGCCATTTGTCCTGGTGCAACTAATAGTGCATGTCCTTGTGTAGCTTCTTTTACTGAAGGTAATGAAGTTGCAACAACGGGTAGCTTGCATCCCATATATTCATATATTTTTAGGGGAGAAAAACCATAATCTACATTGGGATAAGGTGCTAGACCTATAGTCGATTCAACCAAAAGCTTTGGTACTTCTGACCGTTCCAGTCTTCCTATATGATACAAATTATCTAATTCAGGAAGGTTCTTTCCATAGCCACCTCCGGCAACAACAACATTCAACTCTGGATTTGACTTTGCCACATCTATAAGCTCGTCGGTTCCATGCCATGGGCCTAAAGCCCCAACAAAAACTGCAATGTCTCCCTTAAGATCAAGCTTTTTCCTTATGCCTAATGGTTCTGCTTTAGGTGTGAACAAATCATCTTCATAGCCATTTTGAATTACTACAAAGTTATTAGCTTTAGGGTTCCATTTGGAAATCTGATCCCGAAGTATAGTACTAACTGTAAAACCCCCATCAGCCTTTTCAATTTGGTCTCGGCAGGAACGAATAGCCCTCTCATTATATGGCCAGAGTTTAGCAACTTTTGTTGCTGAAAGTTCGGAGCGCATCCAATTATCATCAACCTGCAAAATCGACTTAACACCTAATTCCGAGGCTGCCCTCACTCCAGAACCTGCAAAAATGTAACCCCTATCGTGAACTATATCATATTTCCTAGTCTCCAGTTCAGATAGAACTTTTTTGTAAGAATGATGTGTGAATATTATCCTTTCAAATGGTATACCTGGATTTACAATTGACAAAAATTTGAGATTAGGATTCAAATTTACAGCCTTTGCATTCTTTGAATTGTACCTACAAAGAAGTGTTACATCTAGTCCACGATTCACAAGACCATTAGCAAGGGCCAACTGATGAAGTGTCTGACCCAAAGTGTCTGGAACCCTCACTGAGGGCGCTACCATCAAAACTTTCACAAGGGCTCAGTGATGAACAGGTTTTAGAACTGCCGCCATAGGTTACTGTGGCAAATATTGCAGTAATCTGCGATCGAGAGTTCTTTCGGCCCTTTGACCAACGAGTCTACAAAGAGGTACTTACACTAAAGAAAGCAGGGCACGAAATAGAAATCATAACTCCTCATGATTCGACCGTAATGAAAGACATTGAAGGAATTCCTGTACATTGTCTGACTACCAATGGCCCTCCAATTTCTACAGCTTACAGATTAATTAAAAGAGCAATGGCAAAAAAATATGATTTGTATTACTGCCATGAACTGGACCCACTATTGTACAGTTTTGTTCTGAAATGGATGACTAAGAAGCCAATAATTTGGGATTGCCATGAATATTTAGTACCTATGAAAAGAGAACTACAGGGGAACCTTTCTGCATTCTTTACGGATATTGGGATGAAAATAGCAGCGCCAAAAATTAATCATATAATAACTGTTGATAACCTGCTTGGAAGACAGCTGTCAAGATTCAATGAAGTGACTGTCATACCAAATTATCCAACTGTAAATGATTTCCCAGCCCTAGAAAGAGTTTCGAACAAAGAAAAACCAAATTTTCTGTATGTTGGTGGGCTGACACTTGAAAGAGGAGTTAAGGTGATGATTGAAGCATTTGCTATTGTCAAAAAACAAATTGATTCAAGGCTTACGCTTGTTGGTGGTTTCTATGACAAGAAACTTGAAGAATGGGCAAAAGATTTTGATCAAAAGAATAATCTCGAAATTGAATGGAATGGATGGATAAATTATCAAGACCTAGCACCCATATTTTCCAAAGCCTCTGTTGGTTTGTGTCTTTTGCAGAACCAAGCTCGTTATGACAGAGCTATTGCAACAAAAGTATTCGAATACCTCATCATGGGTGTTCCAATACTCTCCTCGAAAGGATATCTAGTAGAGAAGTTAATCGGAAAAGGGAAATGTGGGCGTATCGTAAATGCCACAAAAATCGAGGAAGTGGCT
>CAZMPT010000117.1:0-3016 GCA_964568285.1 uncultured archaeon
CTGGGTCTCAAGATCCAGAGTCTCAAATGATGGACCACTACACTACGGGGCTAACCAGTATTCAGCCCAATTAGGTGCATAAAAAATCGTCGTCAAAGGTTTGAGCCTAGTCGTTCTCGTAGAAATCGTCGTCTTCATCCTCGAAAGAGAAATCGGCAGTATCCTCATTCTCAGTAAATTCCAATTTATCTGGAAAATGTCTCAAGATAACCACGTCATCCAGATTCTGTACCCATCTGTATGGTATGATTATGTTTGCTCCACCTTTCACTAATTTTGGTGTTGTTCCTGTAACAAGAATTGCTGAAACAATTCGATGAGTAGTATCCAATAATACATCATGAACCGTACCTAATCTAGTTCCATCTCTAGTGTAGACCGTCAATCCAGGCAGTCGTGAGGCTTCGTGTAAAGACGCTTTGGACACGAACCGCTATTGGTTTAGCTTATAATTATTTTGCTTGGTCAAGTGAGACCTTTGTAATAGATTATAAATAGAGCCCAAAAGTGAAGCGGATGCATGGGTAGGGTCAGACCGACTTATATCAAACGCGTGGCGATAGAATTAGTTAGGAGCCATCCTGACAAATTTACGGAGGATTTTGATCACAATAAGAAAGTCGTCGCTGAATTGACAGATGTGGACAGCATAACAATGAGAAATAGAATTGCTGGCTACGTTACCCGTTTCCGAGAACAGGAACATAATTGAGCCATTACGATGTAGTAGTAGAGGGCGCGGGTCCAGCTGGTGCTACAGCAGCATATTATTTGGCAAAACAAGGGAAAAAAGTAGCACTAGTAGATAGAGCCAAGTTTCCACGGGAAAAAGCATGTGGTGGTGGTCTTTGTGTACACATAGAGGAATTTGACCACATAATATCGAATTGGGATGATTTTCTTGAATCAAAGTGTTTACGAGGGATAGTATATGGGCCCGATTTTACACCCGTGGATTATGTAAGTGAAAAACCATTTTTTTATAACATTCGAAGACTAAAATTTGACAATACTTTGGTCCAGTATGCGGTTGCAGAAGGGGCTGTTCTCATGGAGGGTATAGCTGTTAAGGATTTTGAAGTTCATGATGACAGAGTGGTCACTAAATTGAGGAATGGAGATGAGTTAACTAGTGAGGTCATTATTGGGGCGGGTGGTTCATTTGATATGGTTTCAAGAAGAATTCGAGACATAGAGAATATGCCTATGAAATGGAAAGATCAGGACATTGCCACAGCACTATATTTTGAGGTTGATGTTGGTCGCGAGTTTATGGATAGTGTTTATGGTGAAGAGAGAATATCAATGGCTCACATAAAATATCAGAATCTTGATGGTTATGGTTGGTCATTTTCAAAAGACACGGTTCTCAATGTAGGCATTGGTTGCCCTAGGTCAGTTATTAAGAAAATCAAGAAAGAAAAATCGGGCTGGGATGAGAGACAATATCTTTTGGATTATGTAGATACACTGAAGGAACAGGGGTGGTTCCCTAAGGATTTAGCAATTGATCGCAAGATGATTGCAGGATCTAATATTCCTGTGGGAATGGGTATGAAATGTACTGTAGGAGATAGAATGTTAGTTGTTGGAGATGCAGGTGGTTTCGTATCGCCACTTTCCGGAGAGGGCCTGTACTATGCACTTGATTCAGGTAGAATAGCTGCTGAATCATTAGAAGAATTGTTCAAGACTGGCAAATTTAACAAAGAATCAATGATGCTTTACCATAATGGATGGAGTGATAAATGGGGTGATGATTTAGAATGGCTCAAGGTAGCTTGGCATTTGCTTATGGTCATGCCCAACAGTTTGATCAAATATGCAGCCTTAGATGAGGAAACTAAGGAGTTCTTTACACATATGTTTGTTGGCTCAATGCCCGCTTCAAAGATTAAGAACAAGGTGCTAGCATTGATAGCGGCAGGATTCCTCAGGCATGACTTCCTCAGCCATATTACTGGGGACAAAACGGAAGTTCCCCCAATTTCCAACTGATTTCTTTGATTTGCACTGTGGAAAGGTATAAGAAGTAACTTTTAGAGTGAGTATCATGCAATCTGAAGATGATTGGGATGAAGACTGGGAAGATGATGACTCAGGTTCGTCTGTCATTTCAGACATGTCAATGGGTTCCAAGATGAAACTGGCAGGTGCCGGTGCATTTGTTTTTGTGATACTGATATGCGCTATGGTTTTCCAGAATTTTGGTTTTTACTACGGTGCAGGTAATCTAACAGTTATCATTGATGTCAATGAAGGAAAAGATCCAGGTGACAGGACATTCAATGCAAATATTTGGGCTACATCTCCTGCATTTGGTATGCTTGCTAAAGAGGGAAGTTATACAATAACTTTTGAAGGTGCAAATCAGGCTTCTGGTAATTTTGAATTGAGTGATGAAGGCCGAGCTTCAATAAGCGTTGATTACGAATCATTTTTCGTTACAAATGGAGCCTATACGCTTAATGTTGAACTGGGAAGTCAAACATCTAGTAATACAGTTACAATTGATAGATATTCAGATTCGGTTTCAGGCCGTGTTACCAATTTCGATGGAGATTACCCGCTTGACAAGGATTCTCCAGTAATTGTTAACATGCAATTTACTGCAGCAAATTCTGATGTTAATTTCATCAATCCTTGGGTTTCTGGAACAGTTAAAGTGTACCACTATGAGAATGGATTCAATGAGGGTCAGGGAGAGAGTTATTGGAACGATGATTCTGAAAGAGGAGGTGGAGTTGATGATTGGAACTTGGTGAACACTATTCAGCTTGACGTTAACAGTGACAGTGGAAGCTATACCTATTCATCAGGTGGAAAAACTGAGTTCCATGCTGTGGAGATTCCTCCATATAACTTGAATCTTATTCTGGATGTTGAAAAATTCTATGATGAGAAAGGTAGTGGTGACTATACCCTTGTGTTTGAATTTTCCAATGACTTTGGAGAGGATAACTCAAGTAAAGATGGCCGCGCCTATTGGTCTTGGTTCCATTTGTGCGACACTTCA
>CAZMPT010000118.1:0-2947 GCA_964568285.1 uncultured archaeon
TATAACAACAATATTTCCTGTTGAATCCTCTCTCATTTCGAGGTTTCTTTCATTTGCAAACTTCTTTAGATACTGCAATATCTTCTCTTCATGTTTTGAAGGTCTAGGAATCTTGGTTATGTCTTCAAAGTGTTTCCATAAGTTCTTTGGTTCAAATCCATCAATTATAGATGCCATATTTCACTAGTCTAGGCGGGTAAGAAAAACTTTCAGTCTATTTCCTTGTACGTAATATTTATGTTAATATAGGGTTCAAGAATCGTTTCCTCAAAAGTTTCTACTATTTGATTATCTACAGTCATCTCAAGACTATGACTTTCATCAACAGAATATCCTAGTATTTTTTGGCTGTTAAAATCCTCACCCCAGATCTCGAAGAAAAAGCCTAATTTAGCAGTGGTATTTTTCGTAGTTTCTACATGTACTCTACCACTGTTATCATAGGTATGAATAGGATGCAAAAATAGAGTTTCTCCGTTTTCATCCTTTTCGAAACCCACATTTGTAGGAATTTCAATTCTTTCACCATTAATGGTTATGTTTAATTGGAGATGGTAATGATAATCAGATTTGATTCCTTGAAGAGTGTAAAAGCATATTTCACTCTTTAGATATTCACTCTCTTCGCTAGGGCTATCTACATCTGGAAGATTAAGATAGTAAACACTCGTCAAAATCATAACTGAAATCAGAGTTAGGAGAATGCTTTTGAGAACATCCTGCTTTTGCTTAATCTTCATCCTTACTGCCGAATAGAATCATGGCACCTAAAACAACAGCTCCTATTCCCGATATTCCAGCAATAGCGAGTAACCATGTAGGTTTTCCGTCCTCTTCCTCCTCCACTTCATCAGTTTCCTGCTGGAAACCAGGTGTTAGATGTGTGTCAGGATTGACAGTCACGTTCCCATAGGTTCTTTCTCCCGTAGAGGAAATACCAACGAAGGGATATTTCCCATCAGATCCTGTATAGTTGAAGGGTATATCGAAGAAAGCGTTACAATGTTCATCTACTTTTGTTCCATTGCTGTCCGTCTCACACGAGTCAGTTAAATTTCCAGAATCCCAATCATCATCTCCAAAGTAGTCACCGTCTGAATTTGCGTCCACATATATTCTGTGTGTAACATTCTCCGTGTCATCTACATTTATCCAACGTGCAGTGTCATTTACTATCATATCTGCATTTGTTGGAGCGATTCCATTTTTAGAAATTATGATGGTGAATATTCCACCTGAATGAGCTGAAACATTTGGACCAACTAATGCTGAACCAAGAATCATGAGAGTGATTGCTAACACAGAAGCACGCCTCAATCTCATATTTTTGAAGATAAGATACTCTATAAATAAGCGCTGATATTGCAACAATAATGGAGTCCAAAGAGCTAGCTCTGGCAGTATTATTGGTCCTTAGCTCCGTGACGGCGGCGTCTTATTATTGGTCATCGGACAGCGATTCTACCGATGAAACTAACTTTGACAAAATGGTTGACCCTCTTGTTCAAGGCGAAGGTCATGACCATAGGAATGCTTCTCAGCATCAGTTTTGGACAGATAATGTGGAATTCATCAGTTACAATCCTTTGACCAAACCAGGAAATGCTGAGGTTCAAGTTGCTAAGTCTCCAGGTCCTGACAATAGGACATATGCATATCAGGCCGGTTGGAAGGGTTTTCACATCATAGATGTCACGGACCCTAGCAACACCACAGTCACAGCTTGGTACAACGATCCATACACTCAGGTTTTGGACATAAAATATCTCCAATATAATGGAAGAGAATACATTATTTGTCAGAATCAGATAGTTGATTCCGGTCAATCAGACCCAAATGTTGGGGAATGGGATGATCCAGCCCAAGTTTCAGTTAATTTAGTTGATGTTACAGACAAGACAGATCCACAGTGGATTGATTCTTGGTATGATACAGATCATCCATCCGGCCCTCATAATCTTTATACATATATGATTAAGGATGAATGGTATATTTTTGTTGCAAATCCAGACTATGATGACTGTGATATTGGAACTGGAGATGCGTGTGGTGGAATCACAATAGCTCATCTCAATTTTGCAGGATATGGCGATTTACCTCGTATTTTCAAAGTAGGTGAGGCCGAAGTTTCATGGGAGACTACTAGAGGTGGATGGATTTACATTCATGACATGACCGTTCAGCAATGGCCAGGTACAGACACAAATGATCCTAGATTTGGTCGCACATTCATTTATGGTGCTTACTGGGAAGCTGGCCTCAGAATATTTGATGTAAGCGATGTCCCTCATCCAGATGATCCAGATTACATCGCATATGCTACAGCTTGCTATACCCATACAGTTGTAGTATGTAATTGGAGAGCCCCCGAGGTTGGATATTGGATGGATTTTGCAGACCTAAATTATGATGGTGAACCAGATTCCAGTACTGCAAGTAATTCTTCATCAGTTAATGGTGGAAGGGCTAGTTACATCCATTACGCTGAGCCTTATCCAGTAATGGTCGATGGTAGCCATCTAGATATGGGTGAAGAGCCAATTCACTTGACTTTTATTGCCACGGAGGTATTACAGACAACTAATGGAACAGGACTATCCTATCTTTTGGACACTACTGGTTATTCAATAAATGGTAATTCCTTCACTTTTCAACCTAAACTTCTGAGTTCTTGGGAAGTTCCATCCGGTGCCGATCATCATATTCCTGGAGGAGAGGAATGGCTTCTTTTCTCTCCACATAATGCAGACACAGTCTGGTTTGATACATCAGGAGGTGGGGATACTTCACATGGTGGAACATGGGATGGTAGAATTTATATGGGTAATTATCATACAGGTCTCTGGGTGTTGGATGTGGAGACCCTTATGGTAGGGAACAGTCATTTTGATGATACTTATAGTAAGGCGACAGTTGCCTATTATTTGCCTCATGGAGCAGATGGTGA
>CAZMPT010000119.1:0-2933 GCA_964568285.1 uncultured archaeon
GTAGACGCCCTACCCTACAATACAACGGGGTGCCCCCTCTACATCGAACGGGGGGGTAGTTAGCTAAAGATGGGATAGGTTAGAATTATGCTTCTATACCCAGTTCCTTAGCTAAATGGGGCAATCCTTTCAAAGTATTCAATAGTTTTCTTGCTTGTTGCATTTCTGCAATGTATTCAATTGAATTCTTTTTCTCATTATGTTGTAATGCATATTCTGGCTTTAATGCATGACCACAAACAGAACAAAATTTACAGATAGCACCGTGACTTGTATTACATGAAGGACATTCTATATTGTGGTCTTCTTTTTCTATTACTTTCTGTCCAGTCATTTCCAGATAAGCGTTAGCAATATCTTCACTTCTTGCTTTACCATAATGTGAAGCCATGTGACTAGTGGCACTCCAACCCATCCACAAGTTAAGTCTGTCATCACTCCAATTCAGATTTTTTAGATTCCTGGCTTTGGTGTGTCGGAATCCATGAGGTGTCAATTTATCAGTAGGTTGAAGGATCCCTCGGGCTTTCAAATTCTTGACAATTCTTCTACACCATACGTTAGGAACTCTATCACTTACTGGCCTTAATGGATCACCCTTCAATGGAAAAACATAGGCTTCTGGATTTGGATTCATTCCATTGATGTATGGCAAATACCATACTAGGGATTCGTGAAGCCAATTCTTCCTGTATCCAGTCTTTCCATTGAGTTCCACATAATTGCCATATTCATCCCTTCCAACGTGTTTTAACTGCAGATTTCTAAGTTCACCTTTCCTAGCTCCAGTATCATACAATAATGAAAAGAAAACTTGTTCTCTCAAACTAAGACATTCGCTAAGAACTTCTTGCATTATTTCGGGAGAAACGTGGACTTGTGGTTTTACTTTAGTATCTTTTTTAATTTCCAAATAAGCTACTACTTCAGGTAGTGGACCTTTCAATCTACCTGAGACTATATTCCCACTTAGAACCCATCTTAGAAAGCCTTTAACCACATGTAATCTTAATTTACGAGTGGCTGAAGTTCCACCAATTGAATTTAGATGATTAATAAAATCAGCCATACTACCTTGATTCAATTTATCATAGGGTTGAGTTCTCCAGTTCTCAAAAATATCTAGACCTTGTTTGTATGAAATCAAGGTTTCTTTCTTCAGACCTTTGCTTCTCTTAACTTTTAGATAAGCTGAAGCTAAATCTTGCTCTTGCTCTCGCCCTAATACTTTTTGTATGGTTTGCATATTTATCGCTGTCCAGACAGTGGTCTATGGTATATAAAGAGCAAAAGTGGTCTAATTTGACTAATAAAGTGGTTATCGTGAGCGTCCTATTGCCCCACGTGGCGGTTCTGGTTCATAATCTGCCTGTAACTCAGGTGGCCATTCTCTGGGACTATCATCTACCCCTTGAAGAATTATGTACCCAATTATCATCAGTATGAAGAGGAAGGCAATCGCCGCAGGCCTGCCAAGACCAAGTTCATCTACTATTATTCCCCATGATAAAGGACCAATAATGGTTGCAAAGCGTCCAACCATGCTATAAAGTCCATAGAATTGACCTATGTAGCGTGGTGGTGTCAGAACCAACATATACGGTCTATCTGCACACCATGTTCCTCCCAGTGCTATACCTGCAAGAAAAGGTGCAAGCCATATCATCCAAGTTGGTAAACCCAACCAAACCGTGGAGATTAATAGTGAAAAGGTTGCAAACCAGACCCATAGTACCAAATTCAATGTGACTTTAGGACCAATGATATCAACCAAATATCCCCATAGCAATCCGCTAACTATTGAACTAAGAATTCCAATTAATGTATAGACCACAATGTCAGCAGTGGTCATGCCAAATTCCTCGCTGACATATATGGCAGCAAATGTTATGGAAGTATTAGCTGCATCAGTATAGAAAACACGACCGACAAGGAATCTAGAAAGTCCTGGAAACTGATCAAGCATTCCTAATGTTTCCTTTAACTGTTTGAAAGTGCCTGAAACTGCAGTCCCAATTGTGCCTTCCCTAAACAGAGGAGTTGTAGGTGTTGAGATGAAACCATAAAAACATATGAGTGTAACAAGAGCAAGAGCAGTACCCATATTAGCGCCAATTGGATCTCCTATTATCCAAGCATTAAGCAGACACAATAACGCCATAATAATCATCAAACCGGGCCAAAAGTTGTCATTCTCAGTTTCTTTTACAAAAATAAAGCAGGGAATAGCAAAAATCAAGAAAAGCATAGCTGTAGCTTGAAAGACCGTCTGGAAAGGGAAACCCATTATCTCTATCAGGAAATAACCTGCTGTAACTCCAACTAATGAGCCAATATATCCTATTCCAATCCCAATTCCACCAATTCGACCACGGTTGCCAGGCGTAGAGATAGTTGCTAAAGTAGAATCATAGAAAATAAGGCCTGCTTGATAGAAATAATTAGCAATAACGAAGAATACAAGAGAGGCTGTCAATATCGTAGTTTTGTTCCAACCAGTCTTCTCATAACCCAATAGAGCCGTAAATGAAACACATAACAAAGTTGTGTAAAACAGGAAAGGCATTCGACGTCTGGATTGATCAGAGAGGGCACCAATTATGGGTGCCGTCAGAAAAACCAGAAGCATAGATATTGAATTCGCATATGCATAATCTGAATCTGTCCCTCCAACATCATCACTGATTACCCACAAACTGAAATAAAATGAAACAATCAGAATAGAAAATATTGTATTACCGAGATCATAAAATGCCCATGAGACAATACTGAACTTTGAAGCTTTTGTAGTTATAGGCTCCTTAGGTTTCTTCCTTTCCTCGTTGAATTCCTTTACCTTTTCTTTTATTTCTCTTGTCTTAGACAGGATTCTCTTGGCTGGACTCATTAAATTATGACTCTACTGATTCAGTATCCTGAGAATCTGCTAATTT
>CAZMPT010000120.1:0-2913 GCA_964568285.1 uncultured archaeon
GTAAGTGAAATATTCTGCTTAGTGTCATATATCAATTCATTGACTGCAACACCATCAATAATCTCAAGTGCCCATATTTTTCCCATGATGAAATCGCCATAGACATATTTGCCATACAATTCAGGAACATTGCTCCCACGATAGACAAATCCTCCAGTTACAGAACCATAACCACTCTCTGAATCATGTTCATAGTCCCATACCGGATCTATCAAGTCCATTTCGGACCCTTCATCCACTCCGGAAAGATTGTCATACAGTCCATACAGTGAAATCGATATCAGTAGAAAAATGGTGACCGGAATTGCCGCATTGATTTCACGACCGCTACTCACGATTTCCTCTAATCAATGATATATTTAAGTTAGACTCAATCCCAGAATCTTCGGGTTCGGGCATAGGTGATTTCTGCATCAATTATGGATTTTACCAAATCGGAATCATCACTCTGTTGTTTTCTCAATATCCTTCCCGCAGTATCGGGCCCCACTCCTCTTCCAGCAATAACCAAAGCAGCTCTTGCCCCATGAGATTTAGCTAATGATGCAGACTTGAGTAACTTCTTTTCACTTACTTCACGTTCCATTTCCATTGGGTGCAGAAGTGCGACCATCTGGCTGTTACATCTAGGACAGACTAATTCGTGGTCCGTGATTCCCTTAACCTTCCTTTTTCTGGAATTATCGCATGAAAGACATCTCAAAGACAGATCTGTCCTCAATAATCTTCTACGGACAGCCCTAACCACTGAACTATCTGATTTAGGTGGTTTGAGATAATCTCGATATGGGTCAAGACCAGCCTGACCGTGA
Source organism: uncultured archaeon (assembly GCA_964568285.1). Taxonomy (GTDB): domain Archaea; phylum Thermoplasmatota; class Poseidoniia; order MGIII; family CG-Epi1; genus CG-Epi1. The sequence goes on from CAZMPT010000120.1 coordinate 813, forward strand.
GGTGTTTTGGCCGATAATACAACCGATATCTCCCCAGAATTTATCCCTTCAATGAAATTTTCCATCCCTTCTTCATCAAGTTGGTGATATAGGAAACGTTCAACCGCTTCAGTATAGAGAGGCGTATCAGAATAAGCCGCAATCAATTTTCGCATTCCTAGCCTATTGACATCGGCATCGGGTCCAATTGCCCCCATTTTCCGGGCTGAATGCAATAATTGTGATTTCAATGCTGGACTATCCTTTATCGCAAATCTCAGTAAATCTCCAACTCCTTTCTCAAAACCCTTGGTTATTGCCAGCATATCCTTCACTGTTATTCTGGATGGTACATCAAAGATTATTCTATATGGATCAAACTGAAAACCAACCTTGTAACCGCTTCGGGCTGACAACATTGCTGAAATTATCATACCAATAGTACGATTCAATCTACTTCCACCAGGATAATTGATTATGAAAAGACGTTCATGCTGTTCAATTGATAGACAAATTGGTGAAGGCATGACGCCTGCATCCAGTATACTCTGGTGATATTCATCCAGAACTGCTCGTGCCTCATCAGTAATCGGTAAACCTTCCCAATTACCATCGCTAAGTCTCTGTGACGCTTCCTGGGCTACGCTAAATGGCACCGGAATATCCTCACCTATCCAACGTGGCAATTCTCCTAAAGAGCTTGATGGAGAAACCGTAACCTGTTCATCGATCTCGACCACTGCCCAGACTGAACCACGGAAAACTATGCGATCTCCAGGGGCCAGATCAAGAATAAAACGCTCATCCAGTCTTCCTATCATCTTCTGAGTTGTGATATCCCTTACACCAAAGGTACGTTGATCGGGAATAAGTGACAAATTACCATGGAAATATTTCATGGCTCGAGGACCTTGTCTTACGGATTTGCCAATAGTCCTGTTCTGATGTACCTGATCAAGTAATTGAAGCATATCATCCAAGACAACTTCATTGAAATCCTTGAAGGGATAAGCACGTTTTATCGTCCCTAGGAAAGTTTCCTTGTCAACATTCTTGTCACAGACTGTCCAAGATATCAACTGATTCGCAAGAACTGCCATAGGCATTTTCCTTATTCTTGAAGGTTCCAATTCTCCTGCTAAAGTTCTTCTAGCGACTACTGCCGACTCAATAACCTGTGTCGCATCTGTGGAAACAACTCTACCTATAGCCGTCTCCTTTATTCTGTGACCTGATCTACCTAGTCTCTGGCTCATTCTTGAGGGATCTCTAGGTGAATTGTATTGAATTACCAGAGCTGTATTGCCAACGTCAATCCCTAACTCCAGAGAAGATGTACAAATCAGTGTACTAACATCACCTTTGCGATAATCCTCTTCAGCATCTATACGGACCTGCTTACTCAAAGAACCATGATGTACGTGGACACTAGCCTCTGGATCCCACATACTCCAGCGTACTCCCATCGACTCTGCTGTATCTCTAGTATTGACAAAAAGAAGTGTTGGTCCCATTTCTGAGGCCTGTGCTGAATAACGTAGAGCCGCTACTCTTTCAGGTTCCCAATACAATTCATTGACTAGTTCATCATCCTCTGAAACTGGCTCAGGTGAATGCACCAGAAGATCCATTTTTCTCTCCAATTCAGGAGTTACTATTCTAACTTCTCTATCCCCACCCAGAAATTCACTAACCAATGATGGAGTGCCTATTGTAGCACTGAGGCCTATCCTTTGAAATTCTCCTGATAGAAGTGTCAGTCTCTCCAAAGCTATACTCAACTGTGCACCACGTTCACTGGACGCCAATTCGTGCACTTCATCAACTACTACAGCTTCTACTCCAGAAAGATTCTCCCGTAATCTTTTCCCTGAGAGCATTATCTGTAATGTCTCTGGAGTTGTAATCAATATCTGAGGTGGGTTCTTGGACTGACGGGTTCTCTCAGCTTGAGAAGTATCACCATGCCTTACTGCAACACTTATTCCTAATTCCTCACCTATATCCTTCAATCTACGTAGCATATCTCGATTGAGGGATCTCAGTGGTGTGATGTACAGTATTGTTATTGGCTTTGATTCCTTTTCAAGAAGGCGATGGAACAGGGGAACCATTGCGGCTT
>CAZMPT010000121.1:0-2825 GCA_964568285.1 uncultured archaeon
GTGGGCAATAAGGACGCCCTAGCTAATCCGGAATCATTAGAACAATATTCAACACTTCCGTTCTGAAAGGCTTTAGAACTGCACTCTCCTAACATCAATGTGAGGTCCCACTTTGTAGCCTTTCTCTTTGCAAGCACTCTCATTTTGAGCCTTGTAGATACAGGAAGTTATGATGTTCAGCAATTTACGTCTGATGTAATTACGATAGATTCGGAGAATACTCAAGATTGCGGTCCTCAAACTTTCTCAAGCAGTGTGAAATCAGCATTCAAGCGCGAATCTGATTTGTCCCAATATTCATCTTCTCAATTGTACCTAGCTAAAGAATGGGTAATTGTATTCAAGAAGCCTTACTGTAGTTATGAAATCACTGAGATAATTGACATTCAACATATAGATTCTTACAATAATTTTGAAATTCTTAGTGGAACGTGGATTGTGCAGTTCCAAACAGGTGATTTGGCAATTAAGTACATTAACGAATTAGTTGATGACAATTACATCTGGAATTTTTATCCACTGATTGATAAGGATGTAAATCTAAGATATGAACCGAATGATCCTTATTATGAGTCAGGAGATCAGTGGTATCTTGATAACGAAGGACAAAATGCTGGATTATCGGGCATAGATCTCAATACGCAGGGGGCTTGGAATGATTATACTGGGGACGGAATTGTAATAGGAGTAGTAGATGATGGCATAGATTACAATCATCCAGATATTTCTCCCAATTTTTTATCTCAATATAGTTACGATTATTGTGGTAATGATACGGACGTTATGCCTGTTGACTCTTTTGATGATGGTATAGATGAAGTTGATTGGCATGGAACTGCAGTTGCAGGTATTGTTGCAGGAAAGGGCGATAATAATCTTGGAATCACAGGTGTGGCATACAACGCTAGTATAGTTGGCCTTCGTTTAGTTGCAGGTGATTGTGAATACGAATATAATGATGAACACACTCTGAATGATTTAGCCATTTCTGAGACATTGGTACATGAAATTGAAAAAATCGACATTTACACCAACAGCTGGGGTCCTCCGGATAGTGGGTTTAGATTAGGCGGAGCCGGTCCTTTGTCCATAGCTTCTATAGAATATGGTATTGCCGAAGGAAGAGATGGACTTGGTTCTATCTACACATGGGCAAATGGCAATGGCTTAGACGATAATGATCAGTCTAACAAAGATGGTTTTGCGAACAGTAGATATACAATTGCAGTGGGTTCTGTAGATTGGCAAGGTGAACAGACAGCGTATTCAGAAACGGGATCAAATATGCTTGTTTCAGCTCCCTCAAATTCCGGATATTGGGGAGATCCAGCTGTTTTCACAACAGATGTTTCAGGTAGTGAGGGAGAAAGCAGTACAGACTACACATCTAACATGGGAGGTACATCCTCAGCCACTCCAATGGTAGCTGGTGTAGTTGCCTTAATACTTGAAGCAAATCAGAATCTTACCTGGAGAGACGTACAGCACATTCTGGTCAAAACATCAAGACAAGTTGACACTAATCATCCTGGATGGTTCCAGACAAAGGTAGGTAATTGGTACAATCATGCATATGGATATGGTTTGGTTGATGCAACTGCTGCAGTTAATATGGCCAAAACATGGGAATCCGTCGGTAGTGAGTTGACAGTCAATACTGGAGAAATAGCGGTTGATGAATATATTCCTGATAATAATGATAATGGTATTTCATCTACAGTTATCGTGAATCAGAGCATAAATATAGAGAATGTAGAGGTTATGGTTGATATTTGGCACGATTGGAGAGGTGATCTCAGTTTATTCTTGACTTCGCCTAGTGGTGTTACATCAGAACTTGTCCGTTCTCATAATGATGATGGTGATCATTATGATAATTGGGTTTTTACATCAGTTGTTCATTGGGATGAGAATTCTTTTGGTGAATGGACTTTGAAGGTCAATGACACAGATTCATCCTATACTGGTGAATTCCGTTCTTGGAATTTAACATTCTATGGAACAGAAGGAGCAGATGATGATCAGGACGGTCTGTCGAATTATGCAGAATATGTCATTGGAACAGGCCCAGCAAACCCAGATTTTGATGCTGATGGACTTTTAGATGGTGAGGAATTCTATGGTTGGTCCGATTATTATGGTACAGTGCATAGAACTGATCCCAAGAATTCTGATACCGATCAAGACACAGCTGGGGATTGGATTGAAGGATTAGGTTTCAATGAAACTGGTTTTGTTACGGACCCAAATAATAATGATACTGACGCAGATGGTTTATGGGATGGCCATGAATTGTATGGATACTTTGGATATTTTACTAATCCCACTAGCCAAGATACAGACAATGATACGTTGTCAGATTACGAGGAAATCAATGCTTGGGATTTGTATAACAGATCATCTAGTGATCCTACAAAATTAGATACAGATAATGATACTATGCCAGATCCTTATGAAATAGAACATGGTTTTGATCCGGGTAAACAAATTGATGGTTGGTTAGATGCAGATTATGATGGTTTTGATGTAAATGGTGACGGTCTCACAGAAGACGAATATTATACAAATGCAGAGGAATATGCTCGAGGAACAAATCCACGTTTTTCAGATTCGGATTTATGTGAGGATGGTTCTAGTTGCCCTGACGGAATGTATGATGGATGGGAGGTACATTGGGGCTTGGATCCCCTTACACCAGACTCCAATTTAGATTTCGATAACGATACACTCTCCAATCTTCTTGAGTATGATAATTCTCTTGTTGAAACAAGAATCTTTTCATTGAATGAACCAACTCTAAGAGCATATTGGAAGTTGGATGGCAC
>CAZMPT010000122.1:0-2824 GCA_964568285.1 uncultured archaeon
GTCATCTCCAAATCCAACCATACCAATTCATGAGCCATATTCAAGGATTAGAGGCCTCCTAAATAGAATTTGTAGCGATATTATCCTATAGGCCTTTCCAGATGGTAACACGTGTCATTTTTTGACCCTGCCAAGTTTACTGAAGAGACCGTTGCGATTCTTAAGGAGCAATTGTCAGGGAAATCTATCATAGCTGCTTCAGGAGGGGTGGATTCAACCGTTGCCGCGGCTTTGGTTTCAAAAGCAGTAGGTGATGAACTACTAGCAATCTATGTTGATACAGGATACATGCGTCTGGGAGAGTCCGAATTTGTCTCATCCATGCTGAGCGAGTTAGGCGTCAAACATAAGGTGGTCAACGCATCTGAAAGATTTTATGAAGGTTTGAAGGGAGTTATAGATCCTGAGGAGAAACGTAAGATTATAGGTGAGCTTTTCATCAGGGTTTTTGAGGAAGAATCAAAAGAATATGGTGGTAAATTCCTAGTTCAAGGAACTATCGCTCCTGATTGGATAGAATCAGGAGGAGGAATGCGGGACACGATAAAATCACATCACAATGTTGGAGGCCTTCCAGAAGACATGGAAATGTCACTTTGTGAACCAATAAGAGAATTGTACAAGGATGAAGTTCGCTCCTTGGCTGAGTTTTTGGTAGTTCCCGTTGCTAATAGACAACCCTTTCCTGGTCCGGGTTTAGCCGTACGAGTAATGGGTGAAGCAACTCCAGAAAGGACAGAAGTTGTCAGGCAAGCTTGCCATATAGTTGAAAATGAATTGGAACTAGCAGCCAAAGAAGGTAAAATGGAGTTACCTTGGCAATACTTTGCAGTAATCTTGCCAGTGAAAACAGTAGGAGTACAGGGCGATGTTCGGGCCTATGGTAACACTATTGCAGTCAGAGCAGTACAAAGTTATGACGCAATGACTGCTCAAGCCCTTGATATTCCTCATTCAGTTCTTAGAAAAATATCTGAAAGAATTACTAGAGAATTGAAATCTGATGTAAACCGTGTTGTTTATGATATAACTGACAAACCACCTGGTACTATTGAGTGGGAATAAGCAGTACAAATGATATCAAATCGTCAATGGAAATTAGAGAGTGAATACAAGTATGAGAAAGGAGATCAGGCTGTATCTATTTTTGTCGAAAAGATTTATGGAATAGGTGTTGCCCTTCTTCTTGCTTGTATTCTTTTTTGGTCTTCAAGAGAGCATGTATATTGTGTAGCTAATTTTTGTTTTCCGTGGCCTCCAGTGTTGATAGCATTAGCAATTCCTTTGATATACGTTTACAGATTAGTTTTTGGACGTAATGAAAGTTGGGGAGACCGAGGCCGCCGTGAGTCTCATAAAACTTCTATTTTAGTTAAGACAAAAGGCGGAAGTTATGAAGCCAGATTCCGCAAAGATTCCTTTATTGTTTTGTTTAATTCAACAAGTAAGTGTAAAGTGTGTAAACAAAAATTTGAGACTGAAAGTAGTCTAGAATGTTATTTTCAAATTTGCACTAAAAATGAGGAATGCATTCAATCCCTCGCAAAAATCAGTGGAGACAAGCCTAGCGATTTCCGTCCTTAAATTATGGTGCCGGGGGCGGGGTTTGAACCCGCGACCTTCGGATGTCCCAGGCATAGCCGGAACTATACTACCCTATGAGTCCGACGCTCTACCAGGCTGAGCCACCCCGGCGTTATCGCAGTTGATTGATAAGGGGATTTAAGTTTAAGTTTGGTTACATTTTATAACGGCCACTTGAATCATGCGCAATAATGGTTAGAACCAAACCGGCAAAGAAGACGCAAGGGACTGGAACTTATGATCCAGTTCACTTGGAATTATCAGTAGCCGAAAGGTGGAAAGAAGAGGATACCTTTGCTAAGAGCGTACAAAATCGTCAAGGTTCCAAACCATTTACTTTTTTGGAGGGTCCTCCAACAGCTAATGGTAAACCAGGAATCCATCATGTTCTTTCAAGACTGTACAAGGATATGGTATGTCGCTGGAAGACAATGGAAGGCCATTTAGTTGAGAGAAAGGGTGGTTGGGATACACATGGTTTGCCGGTAGAAATAGAAGTTCAGAAAAAGTTGAATTTGATGTCAAATGAGGAAATTGAGGCTTATGGAATGGAAGCCTTCAATGAGAAGTGCAAGGAGAGTGTTTGGACATATGAGGAAGCATGGCGTGAAATGACAGAGAGAATGGCTTTCTGGGTCGACATGGATGATCCATACGTCACATTACATGATGAGTACATAGAATCAGCTTGGTGGTCATTAAAGCAAATGCATGACAAAGGTCTACTTTTCAGAGGCCATAAGGTGCTTCCCTATTGTCCCCAAACAGGAACGAGTTATTCAACACATGAAGTTTCACTTGGATACAAAGAAGTCGCCGAGCCTGCAGTATATATCAAATTCAAGTTAGTCGATGATGATGCTTCGGTGCTGGCATGGACAACAACTCCTTGGACTCTTCCGGGAAATGTAGGGCTTGCAGTTGGACCAGACGTGGTGTATTGTAGGGTCCGTGTTACTGCAGCTCCATCTGGAAATTGGGAAGGACGTGGAGGTTCTGAGATTGGAGAAGAACTGATTCTAGCCAAGGATCTCTTATCGGATGTTTTACGCCATCAAATAGACATCATTGAGGAATTCACCGGGTCCGAATTAGTTGGAAAAGCTTACCATCCTCTTTTCCCAGATGCGATAGATAGAGGAGATTCAGATACAGCTTGGACAGTCGTTCCTGCAGATTTTGTAACTACAACAGATGGTACTGGCGTAGTTCATACAGCAGTGATGTATGGTGAAGAGGA
>CAZMPT010000123.1:0-2673 GCA_964568285.1 uncultured archaeon
TGTGCGTGATAACTATATGAAATCTGCAAAATTAATGATGGAAAAAGAAATCTACATAGGATTTGCAACGCACGATGAATGGTTGATCAAGGAGATAGAGGCATTAATAAAAAAGAAGAATTATCCAAAGAATAAATATGAATTCCAAGCCTTATCTGGAGTACCGATTGATAAAACTCTGGAGAGATTAAGAGATGGTGGGCACAAAGTGAGATACTACATTCCTTATGGTCCCGAATGGTATGCCTATTCATTAAGAAGGATGAGAGAAAATCCAGATATATGGAAGTACACACTCAAGGCTTTTTTCTTCCGTTCAAAGCATAGATACTAGAACGTCAGCTTTTTGTAAAGCACTCGAGTAGCAAATGCATGGCGAAGAGAATCAGGAGGAAAAAAAGCAATCCCAAGGCTGCAATTCCTACATATCGTGAAGAAGGTGTTAAGACTTCTAGACCAGACACACGGCCTGCTCTGATAGCACTGTTCCTAGTTATACTACTTATTGGAAGTGCACTTTATTTCACGTCAATGGTAGAAGATTCCTCTGAGGTTGTCGAATATGGAGTTAATGCTGAACTTCTTACCAATAATCACAATACAGAACCTGGACAAGACACTGATTTTGTCCTTATAATCACAAACACAGGTTCCATAGCTGACACCTTTGACATTGGTATAAAATCAAATGATGGTGGTTTCAGCATAACTATTGAAGAAGATTACGAAACAATAGTTTTGGACAAAAACAAAAGGAAACCAATCATAGTCAACGTAAAAACTTCGGCGTCGGCATCGGGACTCCTATACGCTCACCTTGAAATCAAGTCAAGAGGTGATGGTTCAAAAACTTCAGACGTAAGATTGGACGTAAACAGTGACTATGAATTCGGCAATCAAACATCTTTTGGTGATTCTGTTAATGTACATTATGCCGGAATCCTAGCTAGAAATGGAAATCTGTTTGATTCTAGTATGGAATACATTTGGGACAATTATGATTATCGAAACACGGGTGTTACTGATGGTAACAAGCATATTCAAACGCTTAATGCAAAAAACATTGGATGTGACTATAGTGGTTCCCCATCCGAGGAATGTACAGGAAGTAGGGGGATGATACCAGGATTTGATGAGAAAATGGTAGGGATGTATGAAGGGCAATCACTGGTTGTAAGAATACCTGCTAAAGATGCATATGGTGAAGATCCTGACGGGCATAATCTTGGAGGCGAGGACTTGATATTTGAAATTTTAATGGTCGGTATAGACTGATTATACTGCAAAACTTCCAAAATTACTACAAAAAACACAAATTCCATTTCCTCCAGACGGTTCACTGCATGATGGGCAAGGTGAAAGAGGAGGAGGTTCCGATGCATTCTTTCTTATTTTCTCCATTCCACTAAGAAGTGAATGCCTCGTACCGGGTTGCTTGGCCTCCAACTCAAGAAGCAAATCGCGAAATGTATTTCTCTGAGCTTTACTGCCATAAGGGCAATCACCATCATGAAATTCCATCTTCTTCAAAATCGCATAAAGATAAACCTCCTGTTCTGGTAAACGTCTCAAAGGTACTAATCTTGGGACAAAACCTTGCTGAACATACCTATGTGGGGCCATTCTGATTAGACGTGGAACGTCTCCTCTAGAATGATTCATAAGAACAGTCTGGGAAAAATCATCGAGATTGTGCCCCAGAACCATACAGTCCACCTTAGATATCCTAGCCATATTATTCAACGATCTTCTTCTCAGAATGCCACATGGTGAACAAGGAGAAGCTGAAGGTGGCTTCTTGTGCAGAAGTTCACCTAATGTCATACCTATCAATTCTTTGTACGATGAAACTTTCATTTCGATACCCAATTCAGAACAATGACTTTTGGCACACTCTAGTGATTCAGAACGATAACTCTCAATACCTTCATCAACACAAAGACCAATTATCTCTATACCTCTACTATCTGAATACTTCTTCAGAATGTGTAGTGCAACAGTAGAGTCTTTTCCCCCAGATAGACCTATGCCAATTTTCTTTATTTCAATTTCAGAATTAGACACCAACTGATTTATCTGGCTTCGCAATTCTTTGTCAGCATTTTTCTCAAAAGATCCGAAGAAACATCTTCTACATAGTATTTCACCAGAATAACGTCGACTTATGACTGGTTCTGTTTCACATAATTTACAAGGCACATTCAAGCATACATACTTCTTTATATTGTTTGGAGGTGACCAAAAGGATGACGCATCTATGACGTATTAATTACGTTTAAATGTGCCAAATGACATATTTATTGTGTCAAAAAAGATTAAGTTTATATAGTGGTTTCTTTCTGTAAGGGATAATATGGCACCACTGGGACCTCTAACTACAAATCGCCTAACCGTCCGTTTAGATCCTGAAAGAGCAGCTAGACTGGAATATTGGGCTACAGAAAATCCCATAAAAGTTAAGTCATATAATCAAATATTACAAGAAGCCCTAGATGAATATCTAGACCGCAATACTGCATCTCCAACTGAAGGTTCAATATCAATTACAATGCCTGGAAAGGTAAGAGATAAATTACACAATCTCAAAGAAAATGGTTTTGGAAGTATAGATCATCTCGTCTGTGAGGCTATTGATAGCTACACAACAACAAAATTGAAAGAAGAAAGAGAATA
>CAZMPT010000124.1:0-2669 GCA_964568285.1 uncultured archaeon
GATATTGAGGAAGATTTAGGGGGTGAATGGAAAGAATATCAGAATGGCATATACCAAACAAATGTGAGTGAAAATGCTTGGCAATTGTTTGTTGACTTTGAAGAAATGGTTCCAGCACGTTGGCCAAATGCTAATTTCACAGACGGTTCTGTATTCAATAGATCTCTCTGGGCCGAAGGTTCAATGGATCGTGACAAATACAAGGATGAAGATGGAAATTGGGTTTATCCTTACGACAATGGAGAATTGTTTGACATTAGTGGTTTGAATGAGAGTGGTTTTGATCCTACAGGGGCAATAGCTATCCTGAATGTTGGTTCTTTTAAGACTTGGAGTAGAAATATAACTGAATTTGATAGTGAGAATAATTCTTTTAAATTTGATGAGGTTTCTAGTTGGAAAACTAAGCATCATGCTTACTTTTTAGAAGGTAAATTAGAATTAATTGACTCACCAGGCGAGTGGTTCTTTGATAATGAGGAGAACATTCTTTACTTTTTACCACCAGGGGGAATGAATCTTAGTGAGGCGAATATAAGGGCTAAAACACAAGCATACGGTTTTTCCTCAGATAATGCAGATGGCGTTACATTAGAGAATATAGATTTCTTTGCTACTACTTTTAGATTCAATAAATGCGAAAATTGTAAAGTAGATGGCAGTCATTTGTTGTATCCTAGTACTTCCAAGCGTTCTTTGAATATAGCCGGTGAAGACGAAGATGAAAGATGGGTGTCTAGGTTTGACAAAAGTTCAAGATGTATAGTAGATAACTCAGCATTTTTGTACACAGATGGAACGGCCCTTGAATTCCATGGTGGAGATACACAATCTCATAATAATACAATAAATAATTCCTATTTCTATCACATAGACTGGTCTGTAAGTGATATGCCTGGATTGATGGTTACAATCATAGATAGTGGAAGAGACAATATTTTCTCAAATAATACAATTCATCTAACAGGAGCATCAGCCACTCTTTCAATTGGTAATGCGCCAACTGTATTGCACAATGAGGTCTGGAATACAGGTCTATTGCAGACTGATGGTGCAGTTGTACAAATGATGATGGCAGAGCAAAAAGATTCCAACATTGCCTACAATTGGATTCATGATACTAGCAAGTATGGAATTCGGATGGATGGACCAATGGGAGAGACAAATGAAGGAAGGAATGCTACAGTCCACCATAATGTCCTATGGAATATTAGAGGAGCCGTAATGGTGAAAGGTGATTACCATACAACACACAATAACACGATTTTTGGAGATCCTATTGACAAAAACAACATCATAGTTCTTTTTGAAAGTGGTCTTGGTAATGAGAATTCAATAACAGAATTCAATGCAGCTGATAAAATAGCAGCACATCGGTCAGGTACATACGAAGACCATCCAGTTCCTGGTAATTATTCTGATAATTTCAATGGTTATGAGGATAATGGGCGCACATTTGACGTAAGTATCACAGACGATATGGAATTCGATCCTGATGAGATTACGATTTATGTGGGTGATACTATTACTTGGACAAATAATGATGGAATGAGTCATACAGCGACCAGTACCAGTGGCCCCACCTCTTTTGATTCAGGAAACATAGCAAGTGGTGGCACTTGGTCTTTTACATTTACAGAAGCTGGGACATATGAATACAAATGTGATTATCACAGTTCAATGACTGGAGTTATAACTGTAATTGATAACTCGGTAAAATCACAATTAATGGATCCTGACAATTATGATTTCAGGCCAAAAGCCAACTCACCTATTGCAGATCTCAATGCAGGTGCTTATGGTTCTAATGATGATTGGATTGCAGGAATAGCTTGGGATTTTATGGGTCCAGAGCTTCCATTTGAAGGTTGCATGGATGAAGATGCGACCAACTATGATCAACGTGCTTTCTTTTCAGATGGTTCCTGTATTTACCCGCCTATAGAGGGCTGTATGGACCCAGATGCTAAGAATTACAATCCAGATGCAGAGGTAGATGATGGTTCTTGTGAGTATTATGTTGAAGGTTGTATGGACCCAGATGCTAAAAATTATAATTCTGAAGCAGAGGTAGATGACGGTTCTTGTGAATATTATGTCGAAGGTTGCACAGATAAGGATGCTAAAAATTGGGATCCTGATGCAGAGGTAGACGATGGTTCCTGTGAATACTATGTTGAAGGTTGTACAGATAGCAATGCAACAAATTACAATTCAACAGCTGAAATGGATGATGGTTCTTGTGAATATCCACCTCAGGAGGGTTGTATGGATGTAAATGCAACAAATTATGATTCAGAGGCAGAAGTAGATGACGGTTCCTGCGAGTATCCAGAACCTGAACCAATCGAGGGTTGTACAAATGAAACAGCTACAAATTACGATGCTAATGCAGAAGTAGATGATGGAAGTTGTGAATACACTGAAGAAAAATTAGATTATTGTCCTGATGAAATAACCGAAGAGAATGAAGATCTTGTAGAAGATTCTTGTTTGGCTACTTTTGACGAACCTGCAAAATCAAAGGATGAAGAAGACAAGGGTTTCTTACCTTCATTATCATTCGTTGTATCAATTTGTGCGATAGCAATAATAGCTCTTAGAAGAAGATAACTTCAAAATTTAGGTAGAGGTATCAAGATAGAAGTCTCTTTCTTGTATTTGATATA
>CAZMPT010000125.1:0-2655 GCA_964568285.1 uncultured archaeon
CCTGGAAGTATCACCTTACCACTTACGTCGATTACCTTAGCATCAGAAACATCAATATTTTGGTCTATTTTCACAATCTTGTCACCATCAATCAAAACGTCTGTGTAGGAATGCCTTTCAATCTGGCCCATTGCTTCTCCAAAAAGAGGAGACGTTGTGGCTGATGGCGTGACGACTTCTGCAGCTCCACGTAAAAGAAGCATGAATTCCAATGGAGCAAGTTCATAAAGACATCGGTTCTCTGACGCCACAATGCTTGAGATGAAAGTATTCAGGGAAAATTCGAAGGCGATTTTTGACGACCTGAAGAAAAGAAACATGGCTGATGATAACGCTAAAGAAGTGCTTCAGAACGATCAGAAATGGAGAGAATTAATTGATGAAGGAAACAAACTGAGGGCACAGAGAAATACCATCTCAAAAGAAATAGGAGAATTAAAGAAGAAAGGCCAAGACGGAAAAGAACTTCTTCAGAAAATGTTTGATATAAAAAAAAGACTACTTGAAAACGAAAGTGAAACTAAAGCTTCTCTGGGATTAAGAGAAAAAGCTAGAATGAAGGTACCGAATATATTAGATGTTGAGGTTCCTAAAGGAATAGATGAAGAAGGAAATCTGGAAATATCAATTCATGGCCCTTCCAGAAAAACCGAGGAAGTAAAATCCCATCAGGATGTAATGGATGCAATCGAAGGAGCTGATCTTAAAAGAGCTGCTAACATATCTGGAAGACGATTCTATTTTCTTACTGGTGATCTTGCAAGACTTGAACTGGCCCTAATTAACTACGCCACAGAAGTTCTTTGCGAAAATGGATACTCGTTGACAATACCTCCCTTCATGATGAACAGAGAGGCGTATGAAGGAGTAGTTGACCTTAATGATTTTGAAGAAGTCATGTACAAGATTGAGGAACACGACCTTTACCTTATAGCAACCTCAGAACACCCGTTGACTTCTAGATTCAAGGGTGAGATAGTTGAAATAAAGGATGAACCTCTGAGATATGCGGGAATATCAACTAATTTTAGAAAGGAAGTGGGAGCACACGGGATTAGTGACAGGGGAATCTGGAGAGTTCACCAGTTTGCAAAGGTAGAACAAGTCATTATTTGTAAACCAGAACACTCACAGAAATTCCACCAAGAATTGGTATCCAACGCCACTAAAATATTTGAAGGGCTCGAAATTCCATTCAGATTAGTAGATATCTGCACTGGAGATATAGGAACAGTAGCTGCACGCAAATTCGACCTTGAGGCTTGGATGCCTGCATCACAACAATGGAAAGAGGTTGTCAGTGCAAGTAATTGTAGATCCTACCAAAGTGTGAGACTGAAAATGAGATACCGCACTCCTGAGGGGACAGACTATCCTCATACACTAAATGCTACTGCTGTAGCAACGACAAGAGCCTTAGCTTCCATACTTGAGAACCATCAACAAGAAGACGGCAGTGTAACCATACCCAAGGCGTTACGAAAGTGGATGGGGAATCAAGAAATTATCAAAGTCAAATGAAAAAAGGATTGATTTTAGGAAGGTTCCAACCACTACATTTAGGACACCTAAATGTGATTCATGAAGTTGTAAAAGAGAAATTGGAACCCATAATCTGCATAGGGTCATCACAAAAAGAAAATACATTGAATAATCCATTTACAAGCCAAGAGAGAAAAGATATGATACAAACCGTAATGGACAGACTTGATGTAAAATATAAAATTTATGAAATTCCAGACATCAATAATAATGAAAAATATGTTTCACATCTAGAGAAATTCGTTCCAGAATTTGATGTTGTATACAGCGGAAATTCATTGGTACAAAGATTATTCAGAGAAGCTGGGCATAGTGTTGTAATCCCAAGATTTGTTAACCGCGAGGTCTGGGAGGGTTCTGCCATCCGTCAGGCGATGCTGGAGGGCGATGAATGGGAATCGGCAGTTCCACCGCAAATTGTCGATATAGTCTACATTCTAAATGGAACTGAAAGGCTAAGAAATATGACATAGGCGGGCCCCCTCCCTCCAATATTCTACTCTACTTTTACCTTAGTTCCTTTAGGAACATCTGATTCCTTCTTGTTGAGTACTAAATCAAGAATTCCATTGGTATAAGTTGCCTTAGAAGAATCAGTTTCAACTGGTGATTTCAAATCAATACTCTTGAAATATTTTCTAGATTCTGTCTTAACATTCACTTCTACCTTGTCTTCCATTACATTGATGTCAATATCCTCCTTGTTAACTCCTGGAAGTTCAACGGTAATTGCAATCTGATCATCTGTCTCATTAATGTCAGTCAATGGCTCCCTTCTGGTATCAACAATAGGTTTCTCTCCTTGTTTTCTGAAAGGACTAAATTTGTTTCCAAAGTCCTCAAAAACGGGAAAACCATCTGGACCTGCCTTGACTGAGAAACCAAAAACAAACGGATTCTTCTTCGAATTTTCTGGTAAATTACCATCTACAGCATCTCTCATCAGACTATCCATTTGCTTTCTCATCTTTTGAAATTCACTGTCCAAATTGCTGAATATATCTTCTATATTCCAATCTCCACCACGGAACCAATCATCCGCCTCGTCTCTACGTTTTCTGTTCATTCTTACTCCAGTAGACAACCTTAAGTTGTAAACCTATAGTTTAGTAG
>CAZMPT010000126.1:0-2629 GCA_964568285.1 uncultured archaeon
ACAAAAGATGGTTTAGAGTACCAAAGAATGTCAAGGAATTGCCTGACATAATCAAAGAGCGGGAAAATCCAGCCCTAGTCTTTGGTAGAGAAAATTATGGATTGTACAGAGAAGAACTGGCTATGTGTGAAGTTACAATAACAATCCCCACAAATCCTGAATATCCAATACTAAATTTATCACATGCCGTTGGGATAGTTCTATACGAAATTTGTAGAAATGAGAATCACAAGAGTATCAAAAAGAGGAAGTCAGTTTCTAACGAAGAATTTGAAAGACTAGTTGATAGAATAATGAATTTATTAGAAGAAACTAGTTATCCTAGGAGAAGATTAGATCGTTCAAGAACAACACTCAGAAGGTTAATATCACGAGGCAATCCTGACGAAGGAGAATATGAGAATCTGATGGGAATATTCAAAGCAATAAAGGAAGGGAAAAGATGACGTACGTCATGGTTACAGGGCCTATGGGTGCTGGAAAGTCAACATTTATGAGAAGTTTACCCAAACCTTGGGGAAATTTCGTAGCACCTGACAGCGTACCAGACATGATGCTTGATCATTCCTGTGAATTAAATGGAATGATGTTCTACGAGATTGATGCCCCAACAGCAACCGGAAAAGCTTGGATTGACTGGCTTAAAGCTGCAGACATATATATTATTGTAGGAGATGGGCTAAGCCCACCCGACCATAATTTTATTGAATTATGGAATTACTTAACTGAGAATACTCCAGAAAAAAATAGAATTATAATCTTGAATAGAACTACCGAGATAAGCAAAAAGTGGAAAGATTATTCAAACGAAAGAATCATGTGTGTTGGTATTGGTGAAACAATTGATGAAGAAACAGCAATTGCTTCAAGTAGTGATATAGAAACTATTGTGAAGTATCTGAAGGAAAATTATGGATAAAGAAAAGAAAAAAGAAAGTCTGAGATTTCTACTGGCTGCTGGAAGCAAAATATATGGTGAAAAAAAACTTATTGAAATGTTAGTGGAGCAAGGAGCACCGAAAAAAGAAAGCCTCGAGGAATTACTAGATGAAAAGGAATTACGATTTATTCATATCACGATGGCACTCAAGGAATCGGATGATTTTGTTGGGCAACTAGAAATAAGACTGTCTGAATTCTGCGAAATTGCAGAAAAATTAGAAATCGGAAATCCGGCCATTATTAGAAAATGGTTGAGTGATGATTGTAAACCATGCCTGGTCGAACATATAGTAGAAGGATATGATGAAGTTTACAACATAATGATAGAAATCGACAATAGACTCATGTGGTCTGGCTGGCCACTTATTGGAAAACTACACGACCCTATTGAATAAAGAGCAAGTGGATTAATACCGCCCTCGATGCATAATGGCAATAATGGGTGAGAAACACGTGTACAGATTTGGTTCGGGTATGACTGATGGTGATGCCGGAATGAAGAATCTATTGGGCGGAAAAGGAGCGAATCTAGCTGAAATGGCCACTATGGATATTCCCGTTCCTCCAGGTTTCACCATAACGACGGAAGTGTGTACACATTTCAATGAAAATAAACAGAATTATCCTAGCGATCTAGAAGAGCAGATGAAGAGTTCTCTCAAGGATATTGAAGGGCAACTAGGAACTGTGTTTGGAGATCCAGACAATCCACTTCTTCTATCTGTAAGATCAGGAGCAAGGACATCAATGCCAGGAATGATGGAAACTGTTCTGAATGTTGGCTTGAACGATTTTACGCGTAATGGATTGATTGCAAAAAGTGGAGATCCCAGATTTGTTTACGATGCTCAAAGAAGATTAATTCAGATGTATTCAGATGTGGTTATGGAAAAAGCAGCTGGTATTGAACCTGAAGAAGGAATGGGAATACGGAATCAATTAGAGCATGAATTAGAGAAAATGAAAGAGCAGGAGGGAGTTACTGAGGACACTGAATTGTCTGCAATAAATCTGAAAGATCTTGTGGAAATATACAAGGGTAAAATACTGGAAGTTCTCAAAAAACCATTTCCAGAGGATCCTTGGGAACAATTATGGGGTGCAGTATCTGCTGTTTTCCTTTCTTGGAACGGAAAAAGAGCAATTGCATACCGAAAAATAGAGAACATTCCGCAAAAATGGGGAACTGCTGTAAACGTTCAAGCAATGGTCTTTGGAAATCTAGGAGATGATAGTGCCACGGGAGTCGCATTTACCAGAAATCCTGCAACTGGAGAGAATAATTTCTATGGAGAATGGTTAGCCAAGGCACAAGGGGAAGACGTTGTAGCAGGCATCAGAACTCCAAATCCCTTGAACGAGGTTTGCAGAACCGAGCACAGTGGTGATTTAGCAAGTTTAGAGCAAACTTCAAACAAATTATACAAAGAATTAGACGCTATCAGATTAAGATTAGAGAAACATTATCACGACATGATGGATATTGAATTCACCATTCAATCTGGAAAGTTGTGGATGCTACAGTGTAGAATAGGGAAAAGAAATGGACCTGCCGCAATCAGAATGGCTTCTGAAATGGTTCATGAAAAATTAATAGATGAAAAAACGGCAGTTGGAAGAGTAACTCCTTCACAATTAGACGAACTATTGCATCCTATTGTTGATCCTGATGTTGAGAAAAGCACTG
>CAZMPT010000127.1:0-2603 GCA_964568285.1 uncultured archaeon
GCAATTAATGTTTCAATGCAACAAGATATCTTAGTTGGGTCTGATAACAACAGTGAAAGTACATGGAAGTATGATGTTTGGTTGGAAAATGACAGGCCTGAAATAATAATTTATGAAGATACTACGGCAAGGAGTGACCATGCCTCTTTCCAAGACAATCTCGGGACTATAACTCTTGGCTATGGTGGTTTAGTTGACGGTTATTGGTGTTATCACCAAACTTGCGATACGTTAGAAGAAATGGAAGATTGGATGGATACAAGTAGCAAGGAATATGGAAATAATGCTACAGGAAAGAACAACTTGGTAAATTCATTAGATATGATAACTTGGTGGGCAACATACAGCTTCTTCCATATGGATCAAAAACCTATTTTGAATGTATATCTAGATTAGAAAAAAGAAGTATATTCTTCTAAATTCTTCTTTTCTATATTTGGGACTTTAGCGTTTTCAGAAGGAAAACCGGTTACAAGAATCAAGAATGCGCGCTCGTTATCGCCTCGCCCTAGTATCTTGCGTAGAAAATTCATGGGGCTTGGTGTGTGTGTTAGAGTTGCCAAACCAGCATTGTGGAGTGCAGTAATCAACATGCCTGTGGCTATACCAACTGATTCTGAAACATAATAGTTCTTAATCTTATTTCCTTTATCATCCAAACCATAGGCTTCCGAGAATATAACTATCAGATATGGAGCTATCTCGAGAAATGGCTTGTTTTCATCAGTTCCTAGCGGTTCTAGGGCCTCAAGCCATTCGTCTGGTGCTCTACCGCTATAGAATTTCTTTTCTTCTTCCTCTGCCGCTTCTCGAATCTGCTTCTTAATCTCCATATCACTTACAACGGAGAAATGCCATGGCTGACGATTGGCTCCACTAGGTGCAGTTCCAGCAGATCTCAGGCAATTGCTGATTATTTCCTCTGGGACTGGTTCATCTGAAAAATCCCTTATTGTGCGTCTCTTCTGGATGTTTTTGAGAAAAGTTTGTGATCTTTTTTGCATTTCCCCAATAGGGTAGGATTTGTAATTGTAAGGAACAAAACTGGTTTCATCCACAAATGAGACTTAGTTTTTTGGATAAAAGACTTTGTATTGAGGGTTCAATAAGCCTATGTGAGTGACACAATTGAATGGAGTGATTTCATCAAGGTCGATATGAGAGTGGGAAAAATAGTAGATGTCAAGGACTTCCCAGAAGCCAGAAAACCAGCTTACATTCTGACCGTGGATTTTGGTCCATTAGGTACTCGAAAAACGTCTGCTCAGGTTACTAATTACGAGGTGGAGGAATTGTTGAACAGGAACGTTGTTGCTGTATTCAATTTCCCTGCAAAACAAATTGGCCCTATAATGTCGGAGGTGCTTGTTCTCGGAGGAGTTGAGGAAGACGGTACCGTTCGCCTTTTGAAACCAGACCCTGATTGTGAGTTAGGAAGTCGTGTTGCATGAATCCATATATCGCTTTGACTAGGCCTGGAAACATGGCTCTAACAGCAATTGCTGTTGTTGCTGGAGCTTTTATTGCAGCTGGAACTGATATTTCTGATTTTCAAATAGAAATTTTGATATGCTGCCTATGCTCCATGATGCTTGTTGGAGGTGGGAATGCATTAAATGACTACAATGATCGTGAAACTGATAAGGAAAATCATCCCAAGAGACCAATACCGTCAGGAAGTGTATCGCCTGATTCTGCTCACATGTATGCACAGGCACTTCTAGGTTTAGGCCTGCTAATACTTCTTTTTACCCTTGATAACAAAATGCCGTTTGTTATTGCACTCATTGGAGTTATACTTCTGATAGCATATGAAAATGGACTTAAAGCTGCAGGAATAACTGGAAATGTAGTGGTAGGATTGATGTCAGGCGCGGTTTTCCTGTTTGCTGGAATGGCCGTAAATGATCCTGGGCCTACATTGTGGATGTTTGGACTTGCTGTGCTCGCTACAATATCTAGGGAGATTGTAAAGGATATCCAAGACCTAGAAGGAGATACAGATCGTCGAACGCTACCTTCCAGAATTGGTATTGAAACTTCCCTAAATCTTTCGATTTTGATACTCTTGATTGCTATTGGACTCAGTTATACGGCTATGAACCAATTTGAAAAAATGGCATGGAACGCATACGTTGGTGGGATAACTCTGGCTAACGCAACGATGCTTTTTGGAATTTACAATGCGAAGCAAGAGAATTATTTCATGGGTCAGAAGAATATCAAGCAAGGAATGGGAATTGCAATGATAGCTTTCATCGCTGCAGCAGGACTAAGCTAACCTTTTTTTGTAAGAATATATTAATATATGTGCATTTATACATATTATTAATGAACTGTTTGATTTTCAAAGCTTTAGGAAACGAAACTAGATTGAAAATTGTTCAAACTTTGATGATAAAAGAACACAATGTAACTGACTTGACCAAAATTTCAGGTAAGGATCAGACGACTGTGTCAAGACACTTATCAACGTTATCAAATGCAAACATAATCAGGCAAAAACGGATTGGAAGAAACATTTTCTATAGTATAATTGATGTGCCAATGAAGGAATGGCTTGATTCGACGATAAGTATAAAAAGTAAAATTGATGATGAAGG
>CAZMPT010000128.1:0-2603 GCA_964568285.1 uncultured archaeon
AAGAAAAACTATTGAGTGTAGGGATTGTAGTCCTTCTAGCAGTTTCTGGAATCACAGTAATTGCATACTACAGTAGCGATGAGAATGGAGATTCTGACTCAAGCCGTACCTCTTGGTTAGACCCTATTACTGAAGTTGAAAATTGTGAAAATTGTACTGGACAAGACGCAAACCATCAACATACTGACATCATGCAGCACTTTCTGCAAACTCATAACGTTACCTTGATAGATTATCACAACCTGAATTGTGACGGAAAAGTAAGGCCTGATGATGATGCTTTAGATGATTCGGCAGGGAGAGCTTGTAAACCTGAATACAAAAATCTAGCACCTACTCCCGGAGATAATTCTGAAATAGCGATTGAAGGGAATTTTCTTGAAGATTGTGAAATTTACGCTGATGGAAGTGGTGGCTGTTTTGCATATGTTTCTAGCTATAACCAATTCGAAATTCTAGACATAAGTGAACCAAATAATATCGTATTACTCTCTACTTACTATGCTGAAGTTGCTAGAATCATTGACATCAAAGTAACGCCTGACAACAATTGGGCTCTAATTAATCACGAATTAACAAATTCCGAATTAGATCCTATTCCACAGGGCAGTGATCTAAACAATGGAGTTGATAGATTAGATTTAATAGATGTGAGCGATAAATCGCATCCCGTTAAGAGAGCTGAATGGAATAACCCTCCTGCAGGCTTTCACAACCAAGATATTCATGTTTATTGTGATGTTAATATGCCTGGATCCAATAATGATTGTGAAGTTTTCTTATTTGGAGCTGACCCCTATCCTGAGATTAATGGAGCTGGACTGTACAAAGGAACTCAGATTTTCTATGCCCCAGACGGTTTAGAATCATTCATACCTGGTGAAGGTGAAAATAATGAATCTAAAGAGATAGTAAGATGGGGAGGATATTCCCCTGACCCTGACACAACTTGTGGGGGAACTGTTTTCAATCATGATCATGTGATTCACAGACATCCAATTACTAATCAAATTTTACTCTACGCTTCATATTGGGATGCGGGGCTTAGGATAATTGATGTGTCCAATCCACCACCTGTACCTGATCCAAATGGACTTACATGGCCACAAAATAATGAAGTTGGGCACTGGATGGGATGTCCGGATGTGGAGCCTAATGATGATTGGTATGGCACTGAAGATCTTGATGGCGATGGAATATTTGGAGGTGGTCATGCTGGAATGAGCGCTGATGAATGGACTTCAAAATTAGAAGGAAATGGATGGATTCACTATGCTGTGCCTTATGATCATTTAATCTGTAATGGAGTATCTGAATACGTCGATGAATCCGAATGGCCTGCTTCTTGTGGTACAGGGCCTGATGACCCTGAGTATGGAGTTAATTGGAGACATTACACCTTGATAGCGCCCGAATATGGTTCTAATAATAATCACACTGGATATGTAAGAACAATAGACACTACTGACCCAGCAAAACCATTCCTAGTATCTGAATGGAAATTGCCTGGAAAGGGTGTAAGAGATGATGGTAGTGAGCATGAACACCATTACATACCAAATATCTACATTTATTCACCACACAATGGAGATACTGGGACAAATGGTAATGTCTACTGGACACACTATCATGCCGGCGCTTGGATAACTGGTCACGATAGGATATGGGAAACTATCGAATGGAAAGATGGAATTGTGGCACCAGATCAAGGATGGCAAGCTATAGACAAATTGGGAACAACGGATACTTTGGGTTACTATCTGCCACATGGTCCTGATTGGATGACTAATGCAACAGAAGAATTGGGATATGACATGGCGGACTGTTGGGCCTCTTGCATGATTCCTTTTGATTGGGGATTACAATATGATCCACGAGGATATGTTTACATCTCAGAAATGGTAAGTGGAATTTATGTTGTTCAATACGATGGAGATAAAGATCCAATGTACGATTATCCGCCATTGTATGAAACGTGACATATCTCATAATTAGTACTAGTCTACGCCCAGGAAGTCGGAGCCAGATAATGGCAAAACATCTGGAAAAATCGTTTGTTAAAGAAGAAGTAGAATTCTTTGATTTGCAGGAGAATACATTGCCAATGTGTGACGGAGATGAATGCTATGATTTACCAGAAGTTCTTGATTTCCGAGAAAAAGTTAAGAAAGCAAATGGAATCATAATGGCAATACCTGTTTACAACTTCAACGTTAGTTCAGGTGCTAAAAACATAGTTGAATTAGGAGGAAAAATGCTTTACGACAAAACATTTGGATTTATCTGCGCAGCTGGTGGAAGAAACAGCTACATGTCGGTAATGTCTCTTGCAAATTCACTAATGATTGATTTTAGGTGCTATATCATTCCAAAATTCGTCTATGCCACCAAACACGATTTTCAAGACGAGGAGATAACAAATTCTGACATAAAAGACAGGATTGAAGAACTTGGATCTGAATTAATTAGGGTTTCTAAGGCACTCAATTAACGTTGACCAAATATTGATGTCCCAACACGTATGTGTGTAGAGCCCTCTGGTATTGCCTCTATGAAATCTCCCGACATTCCCATCGACAATAAAGGTAATTCTATTCCCAAAT
>CAZMPT010000129.1:0-2585 GCA_964568285.1 uncultured archaeon
GAGTCGGTAAATCAATTTCCATTCTACCTGCTGAGAACAAATCATGCATCCTCTGTTCCTTACCTTTGCTACTCCAAAGTGCAGCTTCATCCCTGCTTTCTGAAGTGATAAAAATAAATGCCTTGCCTGGCCTATTGCGTCCTGTTCTTCCCCTTCTTTGAATTAATCTTATAGCTGAGGATACAGGTTCGTAAAATATTACTGCATCTGTAGAGGGTATGTCTAATCCTTCCTCACCGACTGAAGTTGTGACTAGAATATTGAACTTCCCCTCTCTAAAACGCGATAATATCTCTTTTTGTTGTTTTTGAGTAAGACCTTTATCACCCTCTCTGGAACCCTGGCCAACAAATCTTACGGGGCTTGCTCCTTCAATATCGCTTAATTGATTCACTATTAGTGACGCCGTGTGTCTTATCTCTGCAAAAACTATGAAACGTGATAATCCCTTATTCAACTGGTGTTGGACTAATGCAACTAACCTCTCAAGCTTTGGATGATCATTCTTGTTCGATTTAGCCATCTCAACAGCTGACTTCCAATCTGAATTAGAAGAAAGCCACTTGTTGGCTCTATTACCTCTTTTCTTTTGTTTGGCATCTTTGTCTATTCTGGAAGAATATTCAAGAAATTGAAGGATTCCTTGAGTTTCAACGGTCAAGACTGCATGTGCTACTTTCATAGCCATAGCCTGTGTGGTCATTAAATTGAAAATCTGGGGTGGCGTATTGGGTTTAGTTCTGATATATTGGGCTTGTAATTTCTTGCCGGCTCCAAGTATCATTGTAGTTGATACTTTACGAGGACGGTCAAGGAATCCCTGCTTGTACAACTTGCCACAAAGATAGTCCTGCAAACCACGCAGCTTATTTGCTATGTGTTTTACGGAATCTGGCATACCTACACGTATCCAACTTGTTTTTATTGGTTGAATATAGGAAACTACATCGGAATCATTTTCATCTCTTTTTTCAACCGCAGAGATTCCTAAGTCTCTACACAGGCTGATTATTTCTGATTTGGAACTACCTGGAGAAGCTGTCATGCCTAACGCAAGATGATTAGTTCCAGTTGATAAGTAATGATTTCCAATCGGAACATATGCATAATTCCCAACTGCACGATGAGCTTCATCAAAAATTACTAAAGAAAAATTATCTAGTGAAACACGATTATTCTCTATATCTTTGGATACAACCTGAGGCGTAGATACTATAATTTTTGAGGATTTCCACAGCGGTTTTCTATGAGATGGTGAGATTGCACCAGTGAATAAATTGACATTACAAGATACATGTTTCTCCAAAAATTCGGAGTGCTGCTGAGCTAGTGGTTTAGTGGGAGCCATTAACAATATTTGACCCGTATCTAAGCGTTCAACTATTACTCTTAACGCAATAACTGTCTTACCCATACCTGTCGGCAAAATTACCAGTGTTGACTGCTTCAGACATGATTTAGATATATTGGATTGGTAATCACGGTCCTCTAGTGGTTCACCCTTCAAATTTCTGTGTTCAAATAATTTCATTTCTGGTGCCCACTTAATTTGCTTAAACTGTATTCGGTTTAAAAATTTAGTTATTTGCTGCTGACATTGCCATTTCCATCAATTAAATGAAGTGGAGTGTGGATAGGTCCCTTTCTTGTCAATTCAGATTGGAAAAGAATTAGATTTGCAGCTATACCCTCACCAAATTTAGTCTCAGCATGCTGCAAAACAAGACTTTCCACATTTGTTTGGCGTTTGAAACGTGAAATTGTGATATGTGGAAGAAAAGGACGATCCTCTGACTCTGAGATTAATCTTACTTCAGAAGCTAAAGCATTAATTCCCGAAGACTTGACGCCTACCCATAGCACTCGTGCGTTTGATGGTTTCTGAAAAGCTCCAAGTTTCTGATATGTTAATTGTAATGGAAGTTTACCATTACAAACTTCTGCAATTCTTCGGACTTCAAAGTCTGGATTTGAACGTTCTCCCAAAAAAGCAATAGTAATATGATAATTGTTTGATTTCTCAGAAACATAATCATTGGGTAATTTCTTGACGTCCAGACCGGGGCATTCTAAGGCAAAAAAAAGTCTGGTCACTTATTTTGAAGGTCGCTTGCGCAAGGTTTCTATCAACTTGCTAGCAGTTCCTTGGCGGCCACCTGAAAGGTCTGAGTAGGATGCGACTCCAACTAATTCACAGGCATCCCCCTCCTCTAATTCTGCCTTTTTTGCTAAATTTTTGACAAAGTTAATTTGTTTGGGACTTGGTTTCCTAGGTGCTGAAGCTGTTTTCTCCTTTAGCTTACTTATCAGTGAACTTGCGGTTCCTGTTTTTCCTCCTGTCAATTCCTTGAAACTTTCAACTCCAACAAGACTGCAAGCTGTTGTTTCATCTATTTCCAATGTATTTGCTAAACTTTCTATAAAAGATAATTGTTTGACGGAAGCTGGAAATGAAAGGCCTTCGGTAGCTTTTATGAGTGTATCAATAACTTCTCCAATTCTCTCTCCATCCATAGAAAGTGGATCATTACCATCCAGAATATCACTTAGTTCCTGTTCTGTGATTAAAGATGCTAGACGTTCAT
>CAZMPT010000130.1:0-2572 GCA_964568285.1 uncultured archaeon
TGAAGGCCGTGCTAGCTGAAAAAAATCTAACTTTAGATAATGTAGTGAAAACAACTGTCTTTCTTGCAGACATGGGTGATTTCGCTGAAATGAATGGTGTGTATGCAGAATTTTTCGATGAAAATACTGCTCCAGCCAGATCTACGGTACAGGTCGCGGGGCTGCCATTAGCTGCCGATATGGAAATAGAAGCAATCGCTTCTCTGGGATGAAATCCGTAAGTGGTTTTATCACCTCCCTACTCGGAAAATAATGTACATTATTAGTGGTTCGACGCACCAGAGATTGGGAGCTTCCTTGGCTGAGGAAATGGACGCTGAATTTTGTGGCGTAGTAAACCGACATTTCCCTGATGGTGAACGATACATTCGCATCCTGATGGATGTAGCTGGACAGGAGGTTGTAGTTATACAGAATACCTTTCCAGACAAGAAAATCGTCGAACTATTGCTTATTCTACAGGCCGTGAAAGAATCTGGAGCCAAGACTGTGACTTGTGTTGTACCGTATATGGGTTATTCTAGACAAGAACGGATATTCCAATCCGGTGAAGCGAGGTCGGCAAAGGCTATTGCTGGGGCTATTGGATCTATGTGTGATCGGGTCTTCACCATTAATGTCCATACGCCTGAAGTGCTTGGCTTTTTTGATTGTGAAGCTAAGGATATTAACGGTTCTAGAGAAGTTGTAAGGTATCTAAAAGGATTCAAACCAGACATGGTAGTTGCACCTGATGAAGGGTCTAAATCACGTTGTATTTTGGCTGCAGATATGCTGAAAGTTCCTGTGCATGTAATGAAGAAAGTTCGCATCGATGGGCGAACTGTGGAAACCTCTTCTGGCCCTGTCGATGTCAAGGACTCT
Organism: uncultured archaeon; assembly: GCA_964568285.1. Lineage (GTDB taxonomy): Archaea > Thermoplasmatota > Poseidoniia > MGIII > CG-Epi1 > CG-Epi1. The sequence continues at coordinate 865 of CAZMPT010000130.1, forward strand.
ACTGCAGTTATTTTAGATGATATCATCTCGACAGGCGGCACTATTGCAACGGCTGCTAACATTCTTAGAGATGGGGGAGCGGCAAGGATTCTAGCTGCTTGTACTCATGGATTGTTCATTGAGGACGCGGCAAATCGCCTGAGGGTTTGTGATGATATTCTAAGTTCGGATACGTTGGAAGGCGTCTATACCAGATTCTCGGTAGCTCCTGCTATAGCTGACGCACTCTGATGTTTTGGAAAGGTCCCGTCTTCAGTAGAGATGGTTTCAAAGGTGTGGGATTAAATTTAGAAAGTTGTGAAATTGCTGAATCTATGGATGGAGTGGAGGATGGTGTAATTGTTCCCCTATTTCGCAATTGCCATACTCATTTGGGGGACACTCTAGCAAGAGATGAAATCCCTGAAGGATTGTCTATAGCTGAATTGGTGGGGCCTTCTGGGTGGAAACATAAATGGTTGGCAAATAATGACGTGGAAGCCTCTATTCGTGCCGGAATGAAAGAGATTATTGCTTCTGGAACAGGATTGGTCATGGATTTTAGAGAAGGTGGAAAAGCTGGTCTTGATAAATTCGAGGAAATGCAATATCCTGGAACGCTGATACTCCTTGGTAGACCTGAAAATGGAGGTAATTTGCCTGAAGAAAATGCAGGAATTAGTAGTTTGGCGGATGTTGAAAATACGTCGGAGCTTATAGAGCAGGCCAGAGGACGAGGTGGGTTAGTCGGAATTCACCATTCTGAAAACGAGCGTGAAGATATCCAAGGAATAATTGAACTGATGCCAGATTTCCTAGTACATATGTGTCATGCTTCCAATGAGGATCTTGAGGTGGTGAAAACTGCAGGAATCGCTATTGTTGTGTGTCCAAGAAGTAATGCGTACTTTGGAAACTTACCTCCTTTGGAGAAAATGATTGAGCTAGGAATCAATCTTGGTTTTGGCACAGATAATGGGATGTTTTGCACCGCAAATATATTGGATGAGATTAGATTTATAAGGCAAGAATTTGATTCTATTGGTTTGGAACAGATCCTGCGGATTGCCTGTTTTGGTCTCGATGATATGTTTAATAAGGATGGAATCTCAACTTATTCCAATCTGGAACAAAGTGGTTGGGTGCTGCTCTCAAGGGCTGCGGAAGACAACTTCGAATCTGTCTTCAGTCCAAATGCTGAGATTCTAGGCGTACGCTGGAGAAACTAAAGTGGATTTCCAAAAGGTCATAGCACTCGCAACCCGTAGAGGGTTTTTCCAACCTGCTTTCGGCGCCTATGGTGGCTTGGCTGGTTTCATTGATTATGGGCCTGTCGGGGTTAAACTGAGAAGAAGAATTCTTGAAGTTTGGAGAAGGCATTACGTTATCGATGCGGGATGTTTAGAATTGGATGGTGCTTTAATTGGGCCTGAAGTATTGTTCAAAGCCTCTGGCCATTTGGGTGAATTTGATGATCCTCTGGTGAATTGTGAGGATTGTGGCAAACAGTTCCGTGCTGATCATTTGATTGATGGTGGCGAAGAAATGTCAAGAGATGAATTAGCAAATGCACTCTCTGGAACTACATGTCCAAATTGTGGAGCTGACTTGTCTGAAATGACGGCATTTAATCTCATGTTTTCAACTAGTGTTGGTGCTGGGAAGGGGTTGTCTGGCTACTTGAGGCCTGAAACTGCCCAAAGTATATTTCTAGCTTTTCCGTGGCTTC
>CAZMPT010000131.1:0-2533 GCA_964568285.1 uncultured archaeon
TAGAAGACGCAAATCGTGCTAGAATTGAACATTTGGAAAAATCGGTAATGTTCTGGCCATACATGGCCGTAGTCGACGCATTTCAACACTGGGCATATACTAATCCTGAAGAAGCCCTTAATCCTGATAATTGTGATAAAGAATGGACTTTATTATGGAAGAGATTCCAAACATTTGAGGATTTGGATTCAAGTGAATTTGAAGACGTAATCGCTACAGGATGGCATAACAAACTTCACATATATCATGTTCCATTCTACTATGTTGAGTATGGGATGGCTCAACTGGGAGCTATTCAAGTATGGGGCAATGCATTGAAGAATCAAAGCAGTGCTGTCCAAAAATATCGGAATGCTCTTAGTAAAGGTGGTAATGCAACCTTACCAGAACTTTTTGAGGCAGCTGGTGCTAAATTTGAATTCGATGAACCTATGCTAAATTATGCAGTTAATCTAGTTAGTGATAATATAAAGGAATTGAATACATGAGTGAAAAATCTGTTCAAGAAGAGTATGCTCCTAATTCAATATGTTTTGGTTGTGGACCTGCAAATAGCAAAGGTTTACAGATAAAATCTTACAGGACAGATGATGGATTAAAAATGGAATTTGAATGTGATGAAGAACATCAGGCCTTTCCAGGAGTCATAAATGGAGGCATTATTGGATCATTATTAGACTGTCATGGTAACTGGACTGCTGCGATGGCTATAATGGATAGGAATGGCTTAGATGCTCCCAAATGTACAGTGACTGCTCAATATGAGGTTAAATTGAGAAGACCTACTCCTCTTGGCCCAATTTTGGAAATCCAGAGTCGTGTTTTGGCTCTTCAGGAAGATCGGGCAGAAGTAATAATTGAATTGAAAGCGGATGGTAAAACATGTGCAACGGGTAGAGGATTATTCGTGGCTGTCGAAGAAGGCCATCCTGCATATCACCGCTGGCACTAATGAAATTAAATGAATTGTGGGATAAAGCTATTCAAGAACATAATTTTGGGAAATATCATGAAGCCCATGAACTCTTTGAGGATTTGTGGTTGGAATTGGACAATAGGCAAGAGAAAGATATTCTACAAACCTTAGCACAGGCTGATGCACTTGCCGTACACATAGAAACCGGAAACACAAAGGCGGCTCAAAGATTGATGAGACAACTTCCGGAATTAATCACTACTTTTCCACCAAAGTACAAAGGAATTGATCTAAAAGGAATAAAATGCTGGATAAATGAGATGATTAAATCGATACCCAGAAAGGGGAAAATAAAGGAAATCAAAGATTCGGAACCGCCAAAATTAATCTAAGGCAGATTTTAACGCAGTATAAGGTCCTGATTCAGAATCACAAGCTTCTCGAAAAGGATTGCACAATTCATAGAGAGCAGAGGCTGTTCCATTTTTCAAGTCAAGAGGGTGTAAAGATCCAGAGAGATAATTTTCCTCTAGAGATGTGTATGAATTAAACGTAATATCTCCACCAAATTTTTCTGATCTCTTTATGACTATCTTATCCAATGCAGGTTCGAGTAAGTGCTCCCACATGTCAAGGACAGGATTGGATGCTCTCTCTAGGGGGCAATACGCTTTGGACAATTTCTTCATTAAAACTTTCTCATCATCATGAACCAGTAAAGCTCCTGAAGGATTCGACTTTGACATTTTTGCATCTGTATCCATACGACCTGGACCTGATAATGAACCTAAAAGAGGAGTGTGAAGAGCCACGGGCTTAGACGTCTTCAATTTATCTGCTACGTCTCGAGCCAACATATGAGCATGCCGTTGATCCATACCTCCTAAAGCTAAATCGACATCTAACGCATAAATATCAGTAGCTTGCATCGCAGGATAGAAGAATTTTGACATGTCTCCATCTCCTTCTTCTTCATCTCTACCCATTATCGACAAAGCTCTTCTCATCCTCTTTAGACTACTAGCCTTAGAAACACGGAGAACCATCTCCCAGTAACCATCCTGACGAACCAAATCACTAGCCGTCTGAAAGACTACACCTGGTGAAAATACAGAGAACATCTGTCTCTGGTACTCAACTCCAGCCCGTAGATTATCCCAATTTGCACCCAATTTATCATTAATGTAGCCATGCCAATCGGCAAGAAGAATAGTTACTTCAAAACCTGCCTCAACCAGCTCTCTAGCTTTCAACATTGGAACTAATGAACCAGCATGTAAGAGACCTGATGGCTCAAAACCAACATATGCCTTAGGATTATCCTTAGATGACAATAAGTTGCTAAGCTCTTCATCCGTTACGCACTCAGCAACGCCTCGTAAAACAAGGGCCTTTCTGTCCATTGAACTTAGTTGAAACAAGCTAGTAGATAACTGCTTTGGTTAAATATCAATATATCATAAAATTATTTAAATAAGGGTAGACTGTGACATACGAGTAAACATGTCTGAATCAAATCCTGATGTTCTCAAAGCGGTTCGCCTACTTGTAGGAGATATCGTGAACAGAGAGAGATACGTTATGTTGCCTGCAGAGCCCGGAGAAGGCGATCCAGTC
>CAZMPT010000132.1:0-1256 GCA_964568285.1 uncultured archaeon
GCCTCAACTAAGTTCAAAAAACTTGTTGTGTGATTGCCATCTGCAAGTTGAAGACCATATCTATTAGATTCTACAACTGCCCTATTAATTGTTTGAATCGTCAAGGAATCTGAGGCGGCAGTCCTAGCCCAGTCTGGAAGGTTATGCGCCTCATCAACTATAACTAAAACACTGTCAATGGAGGTACCCATCCAACCTAACATGAACTTCCGTATGAAATCTTCAAAGAAATAAACATACGGAACTATAACTACTTTAGCATTCTTGATTAACAATTTATTGAGTTCGTAAGGGCAAAGTCCAGCTTCTTCTGCCTGTTCTGCGAGTTCTTCGGCTGTTAGAATTTCCGATGACCATTGTTCAATCAATGTTTCTCTACCTCGCAAAAGCTTCCGATAAAAACGACAGCCAGCTTCACCCATCTTGGACTGAATTTTAAGTGATTTACAAATTTTTGATTTTTCAACCCAATTAGATCTTTTCAGTTCCTCGTCGTAATTCTGCTCTGGACATAGGGAACCTCGGCCTTGAAATGCAACTGCACTCACATTACATCCCGATTTCTTAAATTGTTGTAATTCATGAATTACTTGCTTCTGCTGGGAGTTAGTACGGACGCAGTAAACAATTCTCAAATCCTGTTCAATCGCTAATGGTAATGCAGCTGCAAGGGAGCAGAATGTTTTCCCACTGCCAGTTGGTGATTCCAAAACTATATGGCTCTTATTTTCAAGCGTTGACTTTATGGATTCTATTATTTCTTTTTGATTACCCCGTAGGGAATAGGGTAATTTCAATTTTCAGCGTGACCAGATGTCTTCTGGAACCTCATCATATACTGAAGGTTCTTCATCTTCTGGTGAATATTTAGGACCCGAAGCCATGCGTAACTGTATCTCAACGACTTTCAATAACCAGTAATGAATTCGCCATTCACGACCGTCATATAGGGTCGTCTCCTCTCTCTCAGTTTCCATTAAACCTGCGTCCTCTAACATGTAAAATGTATCTCTATCCTCTGGATGCAGAACATTGTCGATTATGCGATCGCTATAACCAAAGAAATTGAGAATGTGTTCTGCCAGATAGCTAGATTCATCCTCACCCATGTGAGAATACTCTGGACTGTAATTAATCGCTGCTGCAAGTGTCTCTGTCGTCAGTACTTCCAATTAAATGCCCCTACTCTCAACCGCTTTGTCATGGGTCTTATATTAATCTGTTGCAGGTATCATCAATGATTTATAGATAGCAAC
>CAZMPT010000132.1:1356-2532 GCA_964568285.1 uncultured archaeon
ACTGCAGCAATGCTTCCGTTCTTGATAATCGCTGGACTTTACTTCCTAGCCTCATCTGGAGCTCTACCTCCTGGATCAGGTCCAAATGATGTTGCTGAAGAAATTGGAAATCTGGTGGGTTACAATCCAGATAAAGACAAACTGGGGCCAATATCTAAAATACCTGATAACAACTCTTCGGTATTCTTATCACTAGTAACTTTTGCCTTCATAGGTGGACTAGTGCAAACTGAAAAGAAAATGTCTAGTAAAAAGATTAATTTTAGTGATTAAATTCCAGCCCATTCACTAGCAATATCCCAATAGTAATTCTCAGCAGCCATGAGCATAAGAACTGAAATTATAACCAGAGGAATACCATTTCTAACAAAATCTGTAGATTTAGGGATTCCTGAAGCTTGAACAATTAAATTAGGGGGAGTACCAAATGATGTCATGAAAGCGAAGGCGGTACTGATTGCGGTTATTATAGCAATGAATGCCAAATTGAAACCAGCTGCTGCACCAACTGCTAGAGTGATTGGTACAAGTATAGCTGCTGCTGCACCGTCACTCATAACGTTAGTCAACAAGACAGTTACAACTATTATCACGAGAATAATGACCATGTCTCCACCTATCTCAGAACCATAATCGGCTAACCTATAGAGACCACCTGCCAACCAATCTGCTGCGCCATGCTTTACCATTGCTTTACCCATTGTGAGAGCTGCACCGTAGATGAACATTACACCCCAGCGAAGTCTCTGCCGACTATCCTCCCATTCTAAAACACCAGTTACATGCATCAATATCCCACCTATCATTGCACAAGTTCCTAAAGTAAGTCCATTAAAACCTGAAGTTAGGAAAAGACCAAAAGTCAAACCTAAAACTGATAGGGCAATAAGCTGTCTGTCATCTATAGAATGAGTTGGATCACTGTAATAATCTATACTGCGATAACTGACGCTATTCACCATTATTAATGTGATGAAAACCAAAGGTACCAATGCAACTGTTAATGGGGCAGCGAGAATGACCCACTGGACATAAGATATACGGATTTCATATATTTCCTCCAGAAAACCCATAGCTATTACATTCCTAGCTCCGCCTGATGGTGTTGCTAGGCCCGCAATTGAGCATGAGAAAGCTACTGCTAGTACCAGCGCAATCATCTCATTCGGCCGCTTA
>CAZMPT010000133.1:0-2530 GCA_964568285.1 uncultured archaeon
TCTTAGTCAGTTTTGTTTGGATAATTATGGTTTCTTTTGGTGCTATGCCATATGTGGCATCTGAGAAAATGGGCCTTATGTCATATGAAGTTGGTTTGGCTGGTGCTTTGTTTGAATCAATGTCGGGATTAACAACCACAGGCGCTACCATTCTTGAGGTTCCACAAGGCAGTACTATAGTGAATTCTAAGCAACATTCAGAGGGTTACTTTGATGCTCCAAAGTCACTTCTATTATGGAGATCACAAACTCAGTGGTTAGGAGGTATGGGAATCATTGTTCTAGCCACAATTATCCTATCTAGGCTTTTTGGAGGAGGTATTCAAGTTCTTCAGGCAGAGATGCCTGGAACTGGACTCACTAGATTAAAACCTCAAGTGGCACAAACTGCACGTCTTTTGTGGAGTTTGTACTTTGCATTGACCGTCACAGAAATAATTCTGCTTAGATTTGTAGGAGATATGCCTCTTTATGATTCAATCTGCAATTCATTTTCTACGGTTTCAACAGGCGGTTTTTCACCAAAAATTGAATCGATTGGTTCTTACAATAGTGCCGCATCAGAATCGATTGTTACTTTCTTTATGCTGTTGTCGGGAATAAATTTTGTCATATTGTATTATGTTTTCACAAACATATTTAACACTTCCAAGATTTTTTCAGATAGAATAAGGACCACGTTTGGAGTCCTTAGGAACAATGAAGAATTGAGAGTGTATCTTTTCTTAGTCATAACTTCCTTTACACTTATATTTGTAAATCTCATTCTGGAAGCCAAAAACAATTCGAACTGGAACACAAATTTCGGTCATTCTGCATTCCAGACAGTTTCACTATTGACAGGTACTGGATTTACGACAACGAATTACATGGATTGGCCACGCATGTCGATATTTGTACTGCTTTTAGTGATGTTTATGGGTGGCTGTGCAGGTTCAACCACTGGCGGCCTTAAAATGATTAGAATTTTGCTACTCTTTAAAGCTCTGAAAAGAGAATTAGTTCTTGTTATTCACCCTCGTGCAATAATAAAGCTTCGAATCGGAGAGAAAGTTTTGGATGAGGATCTTTTCCGCAATGTGGGCGTTTTCTTTTTTATATTCATAATTCTTTTCTTAGTTGGTTCACTGGTAACTCTCTACTTGGAACCTGAACTTACGTTAGTTGATGGAATCTCAATTTCGCTTTCATGTCTGGCCAATATAGGTCCCGGATTAGGTGCTATTGGTCCAGCCACAACATACTATGGTTTTGGTGATCCAGCACTCTTTGTGTTTTCAATTTTGATGATGCTTGGTAGGTTAGAGATAATCACCGTACTTTTGTTATTCTTTCCAGATACATATAGAGATTGAGGTTAACTTTCTTTATTGTCCACCTTGGTGACTATTTTGTGTCCGAGAACGAAGATCTGGCCCCCGAGATACCTGACATAGTGAAAAAATATGTTCCAGGGATTACACGAGGCTTATCTTGGGCTAAATATAGTAAGGACAAAGCTAAGGGAACTAAGATGAAATCGGAAGCTTTTAGTGAGGCGAAAGAAGAAGGCTTTGCCGCGGCGATTTCAGCACCATTTGGTTCAGAAGGTGACAAGATTGGTGAAAAAGCAGCTAATGAAATATGGTCAAAAGCTAAGGAATTGACAGATTCTGCAAAAGATTTGTCAGATAAATTGAATAGTCAACCGACAAAAGAAGATAGGGACAAAGTCTTAGAAAAAGCTAAGATGGCAGCTAGAAATGCAGGACTACAGGCAGCAATCGCTGCCGGTTGGGAACAAGGTTGGAAAGAAGGCATTGAAGAACGGGATTCAAATAAATCAGATTAACCGAAGTTGCATGCTGCTGAAGTATCTAGATTCTTTCATTCCCTCGATTATCTCGCTCAAGAAATCATCCTCTTCAAGTATAGACTCAATCTGTCTTTTATCCATCTCTAAATTTATGTATCTGGTTCTCCCTTGACGGCCTAGACTAACTATTTTAGCATTTATCAGTCCCTGCATGTCCAGTTCAGATATGATATTTCCCACTCTCCTTTGAGTAAGGGCACTGATTCTGAAGCGTTGACAAATCAGATTATAGGTGTTATAAACTTCTCCAGTGGTCTGTTGCACTTTTTCTTTTGGTCCGCGATTTAGTATAATACTTGCCAAAGTGGCTTTGTATTGCAAAGTTAGTGTTGATACAATATTGCGAATTAAATCCTGTTCCATTATGTTTTTTGCCTTTTTGACATAATCAATAGTCACAATATCTTTACCCTCTCTCTCTGCGATTTCAGCAGAGATTCTGAGGAGATTTAGTGCTTTCCTTGCATCACCATGTTCTTGGGCAGCCCTACTGGAACAGAATGATAGTACTAGTGGATCAACAACATTCTCTTTGAAAGCCATGTTAGCTCTTTGTCTTAGTATATCCTTGATCTGTATTGCATTATATGGCGGAAATACAAGTGCTTCTTCACCCATTCTAGACCTTACTCTTGGATCAAGTAGTGAGGTGAATTTAGTATCATTAGAAATTCC
>CAZMPT010000134.1:0-2426 GCA_964568285.1 uncultured archaeon
GAGCTGAAGCGGGAGGTTCATACCATTTTAACTCTAAACTCGATTTAATTTCAATTAGAGGAGGCCTATCATACTTTTCACCGCAGGCATTACAACGATAGTAAGAGTCCTTACCGGAAGAATGCGTTCTTTGTCCGCAAACACACATAGGATTAGGTGATTTAGCGAAACGCTTCGCTAGTTTTAGAATTTTTATCTTTTCCAGATTGATAGCATTCTTCTTGAAGCTACCGCAAACAATCAGAGAATCACCTACCACAAGATTGTCAACAACGTTTCTAAAGGTCTTACTAGGTTCGAATGCGGCACATTTCACTGCAACACCATTCTCATCACTAACCTCAAAGAAACGATGACCTCCTTTGATTACGTGCGGTTCGGATGAAACTGTAACCTCTAACCAAACGCTATCTCTCTCTGACAAATCTCCAACCTCAATTGTTCTCAAATGATTATCAGTAGCCTGATTTGTCTTGTACAATATCCAACGATTTGGTTTTTCAGGGCCTAGATTATCAAAATTATCAATCAGAGGTTTTTCTTCAATTCCTCTAAATCCCCAGAGAACTGGACATGGAGAGTTTGGAACCATTGCTATCTTGCCGTCAGAATCATGACAAGAAAACACACCCTTCACATTTCCAATATTATGAACACTGGAGCTTGATATCTTCCTTTTAGAACCCCACTTTTTCTTTTCCCGGTATCCTATCAACTCCCAGCTATACGGGATTCCGTTAGGCTTTCCTGAATTCCCATTCCACGCTATAGAACAAGCTGCACCAAAAATTCCTCTTGAACCACGAAAACCATGATGAACTGTGCCTTCAATAGCTTCAAACAACATTTCTTCTGTAACTATATTTGTTACACCTTGCCAATACAAACTTTCTGGTAAAAAAACATCTGAGATAACTATTCCAGGTTGTGAATCTGGCATAGAGTGATCTGAAACTAATTTTGACACTCTATCAAGTATATTCTTTTTGTTGTATTTTGATTCCTCGCTACTCTGATACATGAAGATTTTATGATTTTCAAATTGGCCTACCAAACTTTTCTGACCTAAACCCTTTCCAAAAGTCATGGCTACTGCTCCATTACCTCTAGTTTTCCAAGGTACGTTGGGGTTGAGACGTACTAAACGTGGGTGCCCAATCAAATCAAATTCCGATAGTTCTGCAATAATTTCAGTTGCTAGCCAAGTGGTACAACCACCTGTAACTGAATCTGTGTCATCAATGCCAATATGTAACATTACAAATTATTCGAAAGAGAATACCCCCTGCGCCCATGAAGGGATGTGTCTAGCCTCTGACAAAGTTGCTATTTTGATGTTTAGATTGGAAGCTGCGCCTGCTGGAATATAGGGGTAATCTCCGTTTAGACAGTATATCAGAATCTCAGTCAGATTCCTTTGGTGAAGAAGGCGTAAGAGGCCTACAATATCTATAGAAAAATCTTCACTCACAGATTCAACACTCTGTGTCCAATCTATTCCAATAATTATATCTTCTGTATAAGATAATGCTTCATCCAGTTCACCAAATCCTCTAAGATTTCTCAATGGAAGTACAACTCGGCCCCTATCTGCCATTATCAAATCAATAATCTCCTCTCCCCACTTCAAACCACTATCTAGATATGTTTGCTCTGGATTAAACGGTAAAGGAAAAGGGTCAGGTCTATTCTTCATTATTCCTCTCATATCCCAAATTAGCTTTGGTTCAGTGTTATCAGGGAGTACCAATTTAGTCTCAGTAGATTGGAAATTAAGGCCTCTTGAATCCCAAATTGGTTTGACCAACATACCGCGACTGTAGGCTAGAGCTGACCATGCCATAAAATGCAAGGAAAATGCATTGATTTACACTTTGCTAAAGATCTAGTATAACTCTTATCTTAGATGGGGGGCCTGAAATTACTTCTAACAAATGGTAAGAAACTGCCTTAATTTCAACTCCATAACCATGAAGTGACTGCTTATAGGTATCTCCAAATAAAGTACCATTGAGACCAAAACCTGAATCGACATTAGTTTCTATTTTTGCGGAACACACTAAAAAATTCTCTGTGTCAAAAAGGAAAATTAGATGGGATATAAATTTAACCAAGAGGGAGTCCAAATCATTTGCATCTATGTTAATAGAATTACTATTATTGGATTCTGGTAGTTTACCACCTGTAACTATCTCTGTGAAAGCTTTACTGGTCTCTTCAAAAGCTTCAGACAATGAATCTGCTTCAACTTCGATACCTGCATCTGCTGTGTGTTCTGTAATTTTACGCAATTGACGGTCAAAAGGCTTTCTTAATAAAAATGGTAGCGGGGGATGGATTTGAACCATCGATCTCCGGGTTATGAGCCCGACGGGATTTCCTAGCTACCCCACCCCGCTACGTTAGAACTAGGGTTAATCTGACTC
>CAZMPT010000135.1:0-2407 GCA_964568285.1 uncultured archaeon
TTGTACAACCTTTATAAGACACTTATCTTATTCTATAAGTGATTAATATGATGCCTGTTGAATTGACTGGTAATTTGTTCAAGGAACTAAGAGGTAGAGTCTGTAGAATACTAGCTGAAGAAGGTTGGACACAGGCCAAGCTAGGCAAAATTCTGGGTGTAAGCCAAGTTATGGCTGGAAACTATTTGCACGCTCTACCATCAACCTATAGTGAACCCATTGAAAGTGATTTGCAAGAATCTGCCCGGAGTTTAGCAGAAGTATTGAAAAGTGGTGATTCATCAAAATGGCATCTTAAATTGGTTATAGATAATCAGGAGTTAGTTATCCGTTTCCCCGCACAAGATAATAGAGAAAAGACTTTAGAGAATCTATCATCAATGCGTAAGCGTTTATCCAATATAATTCCATTATTATCTCCCCAAGTCAGAGTAAATATTGCAATAGCCGAATCAGGGGCAGAGGATAGTTCTGGAATTGCAGCCTTTCCGGGAAGATTAACTCCAATTGGAGGGCAGGCACGCCCCTTATCTGCTCCTAAATTTGGTTCTTCCACTCATCTTTCGTCATTGCTTTTACAGATTCGAAAATATAACCCAGATTCTACGGTCATAATTAATCTGAGGTGGGATTTAGTTATATCGGATGTAGCTGATAAGATAAAACTAAAATTTGTAAAATTAGAAAGGTCTGGCGACAATTTGATTATTGATTCAAAAGTATCAGAAGTCAAAGCTTTGGTTGATGAAGGCGGTCATGGATTTGAACCGTCGTTGTACATTTTTGGAGACAATACAGATTCAGTATCCAGTATTGTTGAAGACTTATCTAAATCTATGAGAACAATGTCATGATTTCCTCAAGTCTTGCATATATTTTACTCTTAGGCACTCTAGCGTTTTTTGCTTGGTTAGGATATCAGGAATCTCTGAAAATAGAAATAGATCAAGATTCTTTTCAGTCCGCTAGGAACAGTCAAAATTGGATAATGATTGGCCTCAGCCTGTTCGCTTCTGGAATGGGAATATGGATATTATTCGGGCCATCTGAGGTAGGATATTATGGAGGATTTTATGATGTATTTGGTTACGCTCTATCCTCAGCCACTCCATTTCTTTTATTAGCATATTTAGGACCCATAATCAGAAATTTGACGCCACAAGGAGTTACACTTGCAGATTTTGTTCGTCAAAAAATGGGTCGCTCTATGCAAATCTATGTTGGCATAATTTCGATACTTTACATGTTCACTTTTATGTTTGCAGAATATATAGCAATAGGAAGAGCAATTGAGTTTTTGTCAGGAATAAATTTTCTCATTCCTATAATTTTTGTAGCTATTGTTACTACAGCTTATACAGTAATGGGAGGATTACCTGTTTCGATTAAAACAGATCGTATTCAATCATTCTTTATAATTTGGTTAGTAGTTTGTGTATTTCTTTTCATCATGAAGGATTTTGACAATACACTAGATGATGCCAAAGCCTACAATCCCGAGGATGCCTGGAGTATAGGCAGTATAAGCGATTATTCAACTTTTGAAGCCGGTTTAGCTATAGTGCTAGCTATAACTGCAGCTGAGATGTTTTCTCAGGGTAATTGGCAACGTACTTGGGCCTCAGAAGATAATGAAGCCCTACGAAAGGGCGCATTCTTGGCGTCAGGCCTATGTTTTATCGCAGTTTTATTATTTGGATTTTTAGGGACTGTTGCAGCAGGTAGGGGGTACCTCTCCGATCCTTCCATAGCATTTTTTGAATTAATCAAAAACTTCAATGAACCTGTCTTAGCTATGTTTTTTGTTCTTGGAATTGCTTTGGTTTGCTCCAGTATTGATACACTTCAGAATGCAATAGTTGCAGTGATTTCTAGAGACATAGCAGATTCTAATCTCAATCTTGATCAAGCAAAATATGCAGTAATCTCTACAGCACCAATTGCTATACTTTTGGCATGGTATTATGCCGATGATGCCCTCAGTGTTTTTAGAATATTTCTGGTTGCAGATTTGTTTGCAGCAGCCACAGTTCTTCCAATCTTCTTGTCTTTGTCAGATAGAGTCACAGCAAATAGTGGTTTAGTGGGTGCCATTTTTGGATTAATGTCTGTTGTAATTTACGGAACTTTTACTTCAGATTTAGAAACGGGAATAGCGTATCTCACAAATCCAGTTAATGATTTCGGTCTTGCCAATTTAGATGTATTCTTATCTGCACTTCTCGGTTCTGCCTTGATGACTATTCTTATTTCAGAAATAGAGATACGTATGGGTACGCCATAGTCAGTGCGGTAGTACGAAATCCCCTTCAATAAGAAGCAAATTACCGCTGTGGCATTCTATAGTAACTTCACCCGAAGGGCCAATTTCATTATGAATTCCCCTTCCACCGATTTTTAGTTTTTC
>CAZMPT010000136.1:0-2337 GCA_964568285.1 uncultured archaeon
GAGGCACGAGCCGAACTTATGCAATTAATCAAGGAGTAGGATTGACAGAGAAACAGTATCCCATAGTAGAGATTTTCAATTCGGTTCAAGGAGAGGGACACCATACCGGTACACCTTCGATATTCATCCGATTTGGAGGTTGTAATCTACAATGTTCATGGTGTGATACAGACTTTAGTAAATTCGATAGAATGAGCATTTCTGAAATCATGGCTATTTTGAATCAATGGTCAACGAAAAGGGTCATTTTTACCGGCGGAGAACCTGCGTTACAAGATCTTAGGCCACTATCTGATGAATTGCATTCAAATGGTTACAATATTGCTATTGAAACAAATGGAACTGTGGAATTGGAGGACGGTTTGGTAGATTGGATTTGTGTAAGTCCTAAGGATATGTTATATCCTGAATTCAGCATAAAACAAAGAAAAGGGAATGAGTTGAAGGTGGTCTACACTGGTCAGGATTTATCGATGTATGAGAATCTCAAAAAAGGTTTTGATAATTTGTTCCTTCAACCCTGCTATGATGAATCCAAAGATGCGGGAACTAACGGCCAAACTTTCCACAGCACATTCGACAAAGTCTTAGAAAATCCCGGTTGGAATTTATCATTACAGACACACAAATGGATGGGAGTTGACTAATGCCAGAACTATCGGTAATGGCATTGAGTGGAGGAATGGATTCCACAGGTCTTTTGATGCATCTATTGGCCGAGGGGCATGAGGTCCACGCGCTTTCGTACGATTACGGACAGAAGCACAGCATCGAGATAGAACGAGCCAAGGCCAACATTGCCTATCTCAAGAGCAAAGGAATCTACCTAGAGCACAAAGTGATCGACCTTCGCTCGGCGATGTCTGCATTCGATTCAGCACTGACCACAGAAGGATACGAAGTTCCTCAAGGCCACTATGAAGAAGAACAAATGAAACAGACTGTTGTTCCTAATAGAAACGCGATTTTCTCATCAATTCTTTACGGGTATGCATTGTCTATAGTTCAGAAACGTAATAAGGCAGTCAAAATCGCCTTAGGAGTCCATTCGGGAGACCATGCAATTTATCCTGATTGCAGGCCAGAATTCTATGGGGCGCTAGAGAATGCGTTCCAGATAGGCAATTGGTCATCTGATAAAGTATCATTCTACTTACCATATATCGGGGGTGACAAGGAGTCGATATTGAGAGATTCCGAGAAATCACTGGATGCATTGGGCCTTGACTTCGATACGGTTTTTGCTAATACAAATACCAGTTATGATCCCGATGAGATAGGACGCAGCAGTGGAAAATCAGGAGCAGATGTAGAGAGGATTCTGGCATTTCATGCTGTAGGAAAGGAAGATCCCGTGCCTTACGTCAAACCGTGGCCCGAGGTCCTTCAGGATGCAATTAATACGGAGGCGAAAAGGAAATGAAGACGACAATACGACGTTGGGTCGAGACAGATACAGGCCACAGAATCCCAAATCACAAGGTGAAGTGCTGCAATTTGCACGGTCACCGATATCGATGGGAGGCTGAGGTTGAAGGCGATACAGTGACCGAAGCTGGAGTCTCGGATGAAGGCATGGTAATCGACTTTGCAGATATCAACAGGATTCTGACAGAGCATGTTCATGATGTAATCGATCATGCCTTTGTAGTATGGGAAGGAGACGAGACCACTTTACGGGCCTTGGAGGAGATGGGACCTGAACACCATACGGTCATGGTCCCTTTCATTCCAACCGCAGAGAACCTAGCCCGTTGGGCGTTTGAACAGGTAGCTCCGCATATCAAGTCAACATATGGTAATTCAATGAGGCTGGCAGCAATGCATGTTTGGGAGACCCCAAAGTCGTGCGCTACCTATAGAGTATAGAGCTCAAGAGTAATTAGATTAATACAGTCTCGTTGTGTAAAATATGGGGAAGGACTACAATTCAGCCAAAAGTAACACCTCCACTTCAGTTGGTGAAGGTGGCGGTACAACTGGTCTAAAATCCACACTAGGTATAATGAAATCTGGGTTCACTCTTACGACAATTATAGTTCTTATTGCTGCCGGAGCCGACGTCTACAAGATGTATGATGATCGTGTAACCATCAATCTGGAAGATCACATCACCGATGCAAATTTCTGGTTGACTTCGGACAAGAATTCCATTGTGGGCAACATCACCTTCGACATCCCGAAAATGGGTTATTTCGAGAAGAGTATTGACACTCTAATTCATCTCAGAGTCCAAGAATCAGACCCAGTTACTGAGGATGATTTCACTTTTGAGTATACTCTGGGAAGTGGCAAGAAGATATATGACAAATTCGAGTTGAATAACCTGGATCCGGT
>CAZMPT010000137.1:0-2317 GCA_964568285.1 uncultured archaeon
CAGGTTCTGGCTCTGGTTCTGGCTCTGGTTCTGGCTCTGGTTCTGGCTCTGGCTCTGGCTCTGGTTCTGGCTCTGGTTCTGGCTTCGATTTAGAAGGTCCATCACCTGATATCTCAAAAACAATCAATTCAGATCCAACTGGAACCATGTCACCTGGCTTTCCTGTTGTGGAGATAACTTTTCCATTGACACTAGAAGGAATTGCAACAGTCGCCTTGTCTGTCATTAATTCTACTAATGGCTCATCTTCCTTGACTGTGTCACCTGGTTTGACATTCCACTTGACAATCTCCCCTTCAACAACGCCTTCACCGACATCGGGCAGATTGAACACGTATTTTGCCATCTTAGCTCTCCATCACCTTCTTCATAGACTCTATAACTCTTTCCTGGCTAGGGAAGTAATGCCATTCCAAGGAATGTGGGAAAGGAGTATCCCATCCAGTTACTCTTGCAATTGGTGCCTCTAAATGATAGAAGCACTCTTCCTGTACCTGTGCTGATAATTCACCTCCGAAACCACTGGTTCGAGGAGCTTCATGAACAATCATACATCTTCCTGTTTTTCTAACGGATTCCGATATAGTGTCCATATCAAGAGGTACTAAGCTCCTAAGATCAATTATCTCAGCATCAATTCCACTTGAATCTGCAGCCTCGCGTGCAACATGAACCATAGTTCCATATGTCAGCACTGTAACCTTACTTCCTTGTCTTTCAATTGATGCTTGTCCCAGAGGTATAGAATAATAATCCTCGGGAACTTCGCCTTTGGGATGAGTGTCCCATTTGAGAGCTGCTTTCTTGTGGTCTCCATCAAATGGACCATTGTACAACCTTTTTGGTTCAAAGAATATTACAGGATCATCGTCTTCGATTGAGGTTATCAATAGTCCCTTAGTATCGTAAGGATTTGAAGGCATCACAACTTTCAGTCCAGGAGTATGTGTGAAATATGCTTCAGGACTCTGTGAATGATAGTGTCCTCCTCTGATACCTCCACCACAAGGCGTGCGAACCGTAACTGGGGCCCAATACTCTCCACCACTTCTGTAACGTAGTTTAGCGAGCTCATTGGTGATTTGATCAAATGCTGGAAAAATATAGTCTGCGAATTGGATTTCGGCTACTGGCCTTAGGCCATTGATTCCCATCCCTATAGCTGTGGAAAGAATGCCTCCTTCTGAAAGTGGAGTATCAAAAACTCTATGAGTGCCGTATTTCTTCTGGAGACCATCCGTACATCTGAAAACACCACCAAAATATCCTACATCTTCTCCAAATATACAAATATTTTCGTCTTTTTCCAATACAATATCAAGCGCTGAATTCACTGACTGAATAATATTCATTTGTGACATCTAAATTCCAAACTCCTGCCTTTGCTTCCTAAGATGTCTTGGTGGTTTCTTGTAAACGTCCTCGAAAAGAGTCTCTTCAGAAGCCCATGGGCCTGCAGATAATGTTCCGTGTTTTTCTGCTTCTTTATAGGATTTAATGACCAGTTCATCCAATTCCTTCTCGAGTTTGGTTTGATCCTTTTTAGACCACTCACCTAAATCAATCAAATGGGCCTTTAGGCGTTCTATCGGATCTCCTAATGGCCACGATTTCCACTCATCTTTAGGTCTGTATCTTGAGGGATCATCACTAGTCGAATGCGCTTCACCTCGATAGGTGAAAACCTCAATGAAAGTTGGTCCACCGCCTTTACGAGCTCTTTCAGCTGCCCAACTTGTCACTGAATAAAGTGCTAAGAAATCATTGCCATCAACACGAATACTA
The DNA here is from genome assembly GCA_964568285.1 of uncultured archaeon. Taxonomy (GTDB): domain Archaea; phylum Thermoplasmatota; class Poseidoniia; order MGIII; family CG-Epi1; genus CG-Epi1. The sequence goes on from CAZMPT010000137.1 coordinate 1,786, forward strand.
GGTATATCATAAGCAATACCTCGTGCTGCGAAAGTCGCTCCTCCACTGGATATATTCTTATGAGTAGAAATCGCCCACTGATTATTGACCACATTGAGCAAGACTGGAGCTTTGTAAACTGAGGCGAAATTTATCGCATGGTGGAAATCTCCCTCTGCAGCTGTTCCGTCGCCCATCCATGATATCGAAACATTGTCCTCACCTTTGTAGGCTGATGCCATTGCACAACCTACAGCTTGCGGAAATTGAGTGCCAACAGGACTTGAAATGGAGACTAAATTTCCTTCTTTCCAAGAATAATGAACCGGCATCTGCCTACCCTTGACATTGTCTTTGGAATTAGTTATACAGTGACATATCATATCGACTATATCTCTGCCTCTTACGAACTGTAGCCCTGGCTGTCTATAGGATGGGAAAAGAATGTCGTCTGGACGCAAAGCCATACCTTGTGAGATTGCCACTGCTTCCTCACCCAAGGATTTCATGTAGAATGACAATTTACCCTGACGATGCATAGTCTGCATTCGAT
>CAZMPT010000138.1:0-2273 GCA_964568285.1 uncultured archaeon
CTGGTTGGAACCAGAGATATTCTATCCCCAATTCAACAGCGTTCTTTGCTACCTTTATAGCAATAGGTGGAGGAACAACAAAATTCACTATATCTGGCAATTCTTTCATCATTTGTATTGAGGAGTAGGCTTTATCTCCTTCAATTTCTTCGTCTTTTAGATTTATAGGAGTTACATGGTAGCCCTTAGAACGTAAATCCCTGTAGATTCTATTTCCAAATTTACTTTTGTCGTTAGACGCTCCGATTAATGCAATCTTAACGTTTTCCTGTTCTAATTTTTGTAAAACCATTTTGAACTTGTATAATCGTTCTGTTTTTAATGTTTGAGATGTTGTTCGGATATTAGTTATAATTTTACTTCTTTACTAGTTCTAAATCCGGGGGACTATAGTCCCCCGTAATTTCCGATGGCTGGAAAAAGATATTTAATCTAGCTTTCAGGCAGCCTATTATGGATTTAGTGGTTGTTGAGTCCGGTGCGAAGGCCAAGACTATCCAAAAATATTTTGGGAAAAATGTCTTGGTTCGAGCTTCTAATGGTCACGTTCAGGATTTGCCTACCTCTGGCAAAAATGGTAGTAAAGCATTATGGAGTCATACAGAAACTGAACTACCAAAGCCACCTTGGGATTGGACTGAAAGAGCCGAAAGGAATGTTGGCAGAATTATCTCTGATGGTCGTCGCAAAAAGGTTAGCCGAGTTTTTATAGCAACTGACCCTGATCGCGAAGGCGAGTTTATTGCCTGGCGTCTAAGTGAAATTTTATCTGAATTTGGAGAAGTTCAGAGAATAACTTTCAACGAAATTACAGAATCAGCAATTCAGCAATCTCTGAAAGCAGCAGGTTCTGTGGATATGAATCTAGTTGACGCAGCCAAGGTTCGTCGCTTCATGGATCGGCTTATTGGTTACCGAACATCCCGTTTTGCCAGATCATGGAATCTTAGTTCAATGGGTAGGGTTCAGACGCCAACTTTAGGCTTTGTTGTCGACCGTGAAAAGGCGATAACTTCATTCGTCCCAACGCCATACTGGGCAGTGCAGGCTTTTGCATCTGGAGTGGATTTTAGAGTTAGGTTTCATGATAAAGACGATTCTTCAGCTTGGAGAGATGAAAAAGGAAAATTCAATGCACATAGGACCAATGATTCTAGTTTAGCCGATAAGGCATATGAATATCTCAAACTTGAAGATAGACTACTGGTTTCTAAGGTCTCACTAAATAATTATAAACGAAATGCACAAGCTCCTTTTACGACAGACACAATGCTTCAAGCTACTGGCGGTAGATTCAATTGGCGACCGAGTAACACCATGCGAATTGCACAAGGGCTTTATGAGGCTGGACACATAACTTATATGAGGACAGATTCAACAAGAACCAGTTCATCATCCCGCCAGAAGGCCAAAGAAAAAATAATAACTAATTGGGGAGAAAATTTAGTTGGAAGGGGCGTTGGTGGAGGCAAGCAAAAAGGCTCGGTTCAGGATGCCCACGAAGCTATAAGGCCCACCAATCCAACAGTTGAACTTCCTAAGGGCCTTGATGATTCTAAATCACGTCTTTACCGTCTTATCTGGTCCAGATTTATTGCGAGTCAAATGTGTGAATCTGAATGGACAAGCATGAAGATTGAAACTAGATTGGAGACTTTTGAAAAACCTCTTGAAGGAGATACAAAATGGAGAGTTAAAGCAGGATGGGAAATGGCTTTCGAAGGATTGGACAAATCTCCTGCCACATCGCCACCATCTCCTGAAATTAAGGAAGGTAACTCTATTAGTCTGGATGACAAAGACAAGAATCCAAATTTAATTGAGGATCAAACCAAACCACCGAATCGTTACACTCAACATGGTTTGGTGGCCTTGATGAAATCAGAGGGCATTGGTCGCCCTTCGACTTATGCAGCCACAATAAAGAAATTATTAGATAGAAAATATTGTAGCGATACAAAAGGCCGTCTCAAACCAACAGACCAAGGATTGTTATTATGGGATGAAGTTGCACCTTTCTATAATTCTGAAGGAGTTACAAATGGTTTATTTTCAACATCTTTCACGTCTAAGATGGAATCTGATTTAGATCAGATAGAAACAGGAAATGAGAATCCCGCTTTGGTATGGGGTGATTTTGTATCTTCATTCAAGAACCTTCATGAGAAAGCATTGGAAATGAAAAAGAGCAAGCCAACTAGAAGACAGATTGAATACTATGAACGTCTAGCATCTTTAATCACAGAACAGGAACTAAGTGATATTCTGGATGG
>CAZMPT010000139.1:0-2235 GCA_964568285.1 uncultured archaeon
GTCAAACATTTCGATGTACTCCTCTTCGAGATCTGCAGCTGCTGCACCAGTTTCCATCGAAAGAAGTTCAAGTTCTGCAACTCTCTCTTCACTTGCCTTCAATTTATCCATCAGCTTCTTTTGGCGTTCAAGAAAATCTGCCTCTTTGGCTTGGACGCTGCTCATCAATTCATCCTCTAACTTCTGAATTCTTGCCTCTTTCTCATCCAATTTTCTCTCGTATGTATCTTCTGTATGTTTCATAGTGTCTGAGAAATTCAATCTCTCAACTTCAAATTTCTCATCCAGAGCCTTCCAACGTGATACATACTCTGATTCCATATCCTTTCTCTTATTATCAAAACGAGTGTCCATGTCCTTCTCCCTTTCCATCAAGTCTTCCTCTCTCGAAAGTAATTGGGCTACTGTGCGCGGTGGAGCAAATTTCTCTCCTACTTTTTGGACTTTGTCTCTTATAGTATCCACCACTTCAACTCTAACTTTTGTGGAGAATTCCCCACCTAAGTATTTCATCTTTACAACAGATGTATGGTTACCGATTTCCAATGGATACCCAGATATCTGACCAGTAGTAGGATCCATATCTAGGCCAACATCTAATTCAGGATAAATCGTATATCTTACATTAACGAACTCTTCTGGTTTGATGAAACCTAATCGAGTCATCAATGGATCCAGGAAAGGTTCCATCTGTATCAATTGCTCGTCACGGTCCTTGACAAAAAGATAATAAGGTGGATCATAGCGGAATGGGTTCATGTACTTGTCAATCAGAATTACCAGACCAAGAAAAACCGCCGCTGCTGCTGCAACGTAATAAATCTCATCTGATCCGGCAAACACATCTTTTTGATCTACTATAAATGTAAGAACAGAAACTATGATTATCTTGAAAATATTGCCCCGAATAAGTTCAAGGACATTGTTTATGCTATAACGTGATTCACGATTCGTCATCCTCATCTTCCTCTGAGGACATGCCTTCTTTCAAACCTTCATCAAAAGCGGCTTTTGATTGACCCATGCTTTTGGCTAGTTCCGGTAGCTTTTTGGCTCCGAAAAGAAGGAGGACGACTCCGCCAATAATCAATGCCTCAGTAGTGCCAATCATGCGTTGCCACGAATAGCAAGGTAAATTAGACTTGCGGGGGAAGGTCCAAATCCCCTCCCCAAATGAAGTGGTGTGGCAAAAACAGCAGCTTACGATGACATAGTGGAAAGTCTCCAAGGTAAAGCTTGGATGTATTTCCTGTTGGCTGTGCTCGTTTTTGCGTCAGTATTCTACATTGCTCCAGATGTTATAGAATGGTTAGCTGAGGAACTACTTCCTGAAGACGCGACATTAATCTATCTTTCACCGGCTGAATACCTAATTCTTAAGATGAGAGTGGCTGGATATGCGGCTATTTCCTTTACTTTTCTACTGGTGATGATTAACACATGGCACGCTGTCAGGAAAAGATCCTTATTGCCTGACATAGACGTCTCTACACTAATTCTGGTTTTTTTGATATCAATTCTACTTTTCACAACAGGAATGCTCTATTCTCTAAAACTAATGTTGCCTACAGTTCTAGATTACTTGCAGAATGACGCTGCCGAGGCTGGTCTTGAAACAACTTACAGTCTCAGTGCATTCTATCATTTTGTTTTCCTACTTACATTCTCTCTAGGAATAACATTCCAATTGCCACTTATCGTCACACTGATGTTAAGATTGGAATTGACAACTACAGAACAACTGGCGCAATATCGTAGCCATCTAGTTGTTCTATTCTTCATCCTAGCGGCAATGATAACACCGCCCGATGTGATATCACAATTTCTACTTGCAATTCCACTGATGATTCTATACGAAGTTTCAATAATCGTTGGCAAAGTCACATAAAGTGGAAATAGGAATACACACCTTTGCATCTGCAAATTTCAAGGATGAAAATGGAAAGCTTATTCCCAATAATCAAGCTCTAGGTGAATTACTTGACAGAATTGAATATGCTGACAAAATAGGAATCGATGAGGTTGGCATTGGTGAGCATCACAGAAAAGAATTTCTTGATTCTGCAGCACATATCACTCTAGCTGCAGCCGCTGCAAGAACAAAAAACATCAGACTAACAAGTTCCGTTACTGTTCTTAGTGCTGCTGATCCTGTTCGAGTTTTCCAGAATTTTGCTACTTTAGATTTAGTTTCAAACGGAAGGGCTGAGATTGTAGCTGGAAGAGGGTCGTTCA
>CAZMPT010000140.1:0-2209 GCA_964568285.1 uncultured archaeon
AAACCAGATTTAGCCATCGAAGGTGCTGATATTACCTATTCACCAGAGAATCCAGATGAGGATGAAGATATTATTTTCAACATGAGTATCAAAAACTACGGTGGTGCTGACACGGCCAAGTGGCGTGTGAAAGTCTATGATGGTGATCCTGATGCTGGTGGAAGCAAAATAACTGAATTCAGTTGTGACGCAACTGAACCCGATCAGCGCGATGGATGTAAGGCACTCAGTAGTGGTGAATCTGCATCTTTCGAAATAACTTGGTATGGAATCCAGACAACGCCTGGATATCATGAGATATACGGATTGGCTGAAGACGCCAATCAGCCTCGTCAGGAAACGCGTTTCGGCAATAATAAGGATTACACTACGATAGAAATTGAGGAAATACCGAACGATCGGCCAGTCATATCTGCTTCAGTGGATAAAGAAATAGTATGGGTCGATGAATCAATCCGAGTAGATGCAGGCAATTCTTATGATAATGAGACCACAGATGGAGTGGAAGATCGTACTGACAGTGACGCAGATCTGGGTTATCGTTACCACTACGATGGAGGATGGACGTCATGGGTTTCAGATTATACTTGGGATCTAAGTTTCTCGAATCCTGGAATGAAAGAAATAAAGGTCATGGCTCGTGATGAGAGGCGTAAGGAATCAACCGAGAAGACGATCACTGTGGAGGTCAAGGCGAATACTCAGCCTGTGGCTGTCATAACTTCAAACATCACTGAGGTCGTTGTGGGTGGTTTTGTGACATTTGACGTTATACAATCTTATGACCCAGATGACCGAGCAGATTTGGAATATCGTTTCAGTTTCGGTGACGGTGTCTATTCTGACTGGGTGAGGGAGGGACAAACTACAAGGCTTTATCGTAACGCATTCTTCAACGGCCCTAATGGTGGAGAATTACAAACTGACAGTGGGGAAGAAGTACTGAGAGATAGATTTGGAATTATACGATTCTTCAAACTGGAAAACGGAAAATTATTCGAATCAAAAGATAGCGATAGCAGCAATGGTTACAATTATTCATTGCCTGAAGGTGTGGAGGAAAGAACGTACATGGTGCAGCTTATGGCACGTGAGATTTCTATAACTGGAGGTGATGATATACTTGCCAGTACATGGTCTGAATCCTTACCAATAAAGGTCTACAAACCAGAGAACATACCGCCTGTAGCAAGAGCAAAAGCTGGAATCTTCATGAACGGAGTGGGTGTTTTCAATGACATTGTTGATTTCGCCAAAACTGGAGATGTCATCACCTATTCAGGTGCGGAGTCGACCGACCCGGATGGAGATGATTCTCTACTGACTTATGAATGGAGACTGATAAGTCCTAGCGGTGGGAACATCAATCTGTTGGATGACAAATACTCTGAGACTTTTGAAAAGATCTACAATGAGCCTGGAACATACACTGCTATATTGACTGTAACTGATGAAAGAGGAGGTTACAACACTTGGCAGGTAGATGTCATTGTAACCAAATCAGATAGTGGTAGCGGGTCTGGTGCTGGAGGTACTGGTTACAGTACCACTGTATTGATTGGAGGTGCTGTTCTTGCAGTGGCTGGACTAGTAGGAGCTGCAATGGCCTTTAGAAATATGGGTGGCGAGGACGGATTTGATGAAGGATTTGAGGATATTACTCCTGGACCTATTGAACTACAATGTCCTTCCTGTGGAGGTTTGATATCTATTACAACAGCACAAAGGCCAATTCAGATTGGTTGTCCAATATGTGCCTCACAGTTTGTTTTGCGTGAATGAGTCTATCTTTAGGTAAGCTCAAGCTGGATGGCAAGTGCCATGTGATGGGAATTCTAAATGTAACACCAGATTCATTTTATGACGGAGGGTGGCATTTTGATTCTAAGAAGGCCCAGAATAGAGTAGAACAAATGATCGCTGAGGGTGCAGAGATTATTGATGTTGGTGGTGAATCAACTAGGCCGGGTTCAAAATCGGTAAGTATTGAAGAAGAATTAGAGAGAGTTATTCCAGTTATAGATTTCATCAAAAGCATATCTGATGTTCCAATATCTATTGATACACAGAAAGCAGAAGTTGCAAGAAAAGCAGTAGAGGCTGGGGCCTGTGTAGTAAATGACGTTGGAGGATTGCGGAATTCTGATATGATTCAGGCTGTTGCTGAGATGAAAGTACCGGTCATAATCATGCATATGCAGGGCACTCC
>CAZMPT010000141.1:0-2203 GCA_964568285.1 uncultured archaeon
AGTTCCCACTGCCTTGTGCTCTAAATCCATTGATTGCCACTTGTGAGCAAAATAATGTTCCAATAGAGTTTGTATTAATCATCGTATTAATCAGACTTTCAGGTACCTTATGAACAGGATTCTGGCCAGAAGCATAACCAGCATTATTGATCCAGTAGTCAATCGTTCCAAATTCACTTTTTGCTAATTCCCAAAGAGCTTCAATTTGCATTTTATCGGAGATATCACAAACTTGACCGATAATATTGCCTTCTGATTTTTTGTTCATTTCCTGGGTTGCTTTTGCGATATTTTCTTGATTCCTGCTTGCTATAACAACATTATGACCAAGACGTGCAAATTCATTAGCAAGACCTCTTCCGACCCCTTTTGTGCTTCCAGTAATAACCACATTAGACATTTTTATCAGCCCCTTGTTTCCTTCTTGTATTCCAAGTATATAATGAATTAAATTTAGGTGAAATATGAAATATAGGAAACTTGGTAATTCGGAACTCGAACTCCCAATTATAACTTTGGGAGCCCTTAATTTTGGATCCTTCTGTGATGAAGAAAAAAGCATCAAGACAATAAAAGCTGCAATTGATCATGGAGTAAATTGTATTGACACAGCCCCTACCTATGGTGGTATGAGAGGCAATTCTGAAACCATCACAGGTAAAGCCATAAAAGGTATTAGAGAAAAAGTAATTATCGCTACGAAATTTGGTACCGATCCAGCAACAAGCAGAACTGCAATCAAGGGGGGTGGCACCAAGCAATATATTATCGGTGCTGCTGAAGAAAGTCTTGAACGTTTAGACACTGATTATATTGATCTTTATCAAATGCATTTCCCAGATACTGAAACACCAATAGAAGAAACTCTAAGAGCTTTAGAGGACTTGATCACTTCAGGAAAAGTAAGATTCATAGGCGCTTCTAACTTTGCATCTTGGCAAATCTCTGAATCAGGATGGACATCATTAACCAACGAATTAAATCAATTTGTCTCTTTGCAAACTAGATACAGTATTTTAACCAGAGATATGGAGAAGGAAATTTTACCAGCATGTGAAAAACATCAAGTGAGCCTTTTGCCCTACTTCCCTCTTGAAAGTGGCTTACTAACCGGTAAAGTGACCAGAGACAAAGAACCCCCTAAAGGCAGCAGATTAGCCTTATGGAAAGGGGCATTCACCTCTGAAGAAAAATTTAATATTATTGATAAGCTCAATGATTACGGTGCTGAAATTGGACGAAATATTCTAGAAATGTCCTTAGCATGGACTGCTCATAGGAGTCAGATAGGATCAGTTTTAGTCGGGGCCACAAGCCCAGAGCAAATGATTCAAAATATAGATGCTATCTCATGGGAGATTTCAGAGGAACAAATTGAAGCTATAGATGAGATAGTATTAGGATAAGTTTAAGCAAGAAAGTTCTTCATTCGCTCAGCATCAAAAACTTTGATATGCACTTCATCTCCTTGATTAATTTCACCAGCAACATCAATAACACCAACTAGGCCACGTAGTTTTTTTGCGGCTTTCAAAAAGGCTAATTTACCAGGTGATTCTCCAGATAATGTCATATGAGTTTTTGCAATTTCATCTGACATATAGTGGCAAGGTGGATTGTAGTCTTCAACAATCAGTGCTGCCCCAGAAGGAAATAATAATTTCGTTCCTCTGGGTAATCTTGAAAAATTTGGAATACCCTCGAAACATAGGTTTGCACCAAGAGTTTCTGCTGTAAGATTATCTTGCAGATTCATCGCTTCGGTCATCATGGCAAGCTCCTCAATGGAAACAGCTGACCATTGACGATCATTCCTCCTTATAGTTCCAGCTGGGTATGATTCCCCCTCATATGCGCCTCGCATATACCCACGATGTTTATCTCCTACAAAGCCATCAAGCTCAACCTGTGCAGTCTCAATTGAATTCTTAGTAAAAGCTACAGTCCTTCCGATATGGAGTGAACTAAGAGTGGCGATTGAGTCTTTTGGTTGCTTCGACATATTAATTTACCTTCAGTTCCACTAGCGGATAATTTGCTTCAGACCAAGCTAAGATATCTCCTTCTATATCAACTACATTAGTAAACCCATTCTTTTCTAAGGCTTCAATCACTAGACTTGCTCTCTTGCCACTACGACAGTAAACAACCAATTGCTCATCGTTATATTCAGACACTAGGTCTATATTGGACAGTAAAATTT
>CAZMPT010000142.1:0-2190 GCA_964568285.1 uncultured archaeon
GCTCTACATTGCGGGCGACAGTGTTGCTGATTTCACCCAATTCACCTAGTACCACATCAATGATGTCTTCTGCAGTCTCGGTATCGTGCAAACGTCCAGCTCCACCTTCTGCAAGGGCATCTAGTTGAAGTGGTGAGTAATGAGCGCCAATCCCTACTGCGGAAGTATAAACTCCTCTGGATGCGAGCTCCTGTGCATGCATATTAAGTTCTTCGGGGTCTATAATGCCTCGGTTCGCCATACCATCTGAAAGCACAACTACATGACCATTTTGGAAATTGTCATCGTCTATTGCCTCGGTCACACAATTTGCACCTTCGAACCATCCGGCACTGAGGTTAGTGGCACTCCGAGCATAAAGTTCAGCGATCGTGCTTTTAGCGCGACGACGACCGACGCTATCCATCGACAGATTGCTGAAATGAGTGATAATCTCATCATCGAATGACACCAGCGAGAGACGGTCTCTAGTAGTCAACCGGTCCGCGATTCCCTTTGCAGCAATCTTGGCTGCTTCAATGTAGGTTCCTTCCATGGAGCCAGAACGGTCGATCACCAATGCTAGATTGACTGGAGGTCTTTTTTTATTTTTCTCTTTCAATTGGCCGAGAGCTGTCAGCTCAATTAGAAGACTACGCTCACTGCAAGTTTCTGCAGGTACCACAAGCTTATCCCAACGCATTTCAATATTCATCTTTTTTTCTTTTATCATATTATTTTCCTTTAAGTATGGATCGCACCGTATTGGTGATCGATCTTAGTAATTCCTCCTGATTGGAGGTTAGGTCGCCATCGACCTCAATAAATGCCCGAGCTCCAGCCCGGAATTTTGTTTTTTTAACAGCTCGACCCCTTCTTCTAGGAGAAGGAGAAGAAGGAGTACGATAGCTGGCCTTAAACTTCTTTAAATTTTTATTGATATAGTTACTAGCTGAGTCTTCTCTGCTTGATGGTTCTTCATCTATGCTTGATGGTTCTTCATCTATGCTTGATAGTTTTCCCATACTCAAAAATTCAACTTGTTCCCCTTGTAATTTTCGCAGTTCAATCTCCTTATCTGAATAATCAGCTAGATTTCCTATTTCCAATGCCTCTTTTCCACTGAGGACTCTATCTCTAGTTTCTGGAGTAATCTTATTAACTACATCTCCAATAGCGAATTGATCTAGATCTAATTCATTGTCTTTTAATCTTTCTTTAATTTCAGCAATCAAATCTTCACTCTTCGCACGATGTCCAGCAGCTTCCAATAATTCACGTTCAAGTTTTTCACATTCTTCGATTGGTAATTTCTGCAAATCGCAAAGGGCTTTAGCAATTTGCTTTACAATTTCCTCTCTAGGAGCTAGAAACACTCCACGTTCTAAACGTGAAAGATATGCCGGATCAAGATTCGTTTGAAGGGCAAATCTGCGTAGAGAAATCTTAGTCTTTTCGCGTTTTTTTCTTAGAAAGTCACCAAATCTTTTCGTTGTCATATCGGACCTTTTCTGTTGTATTGTTGTACAACACTACATTAATATACCATAGATGAAAAAGAAATGCGAGTTTTAGTGAAAATAATATTTAAAACCAATAAGAGGAGCTAAGCCAAACCAGTTTCTCTTTAGGTAGTATGACCATAATGATGCCTATTTCAGTTTCACGTCTTATCTGTGTAAATAGAGCATCTCTTTCACCACAAAAGTCCTCTGGGTTAGTCACTTCCCTAGTTACCTCTAAATAACGTGGCACAACGGTAACTGCTTTAAATCCCCTACAAAATGGGGGTAGAAGAACATTACCATTCTCCTCTCCAAGCCTATTCCTTCCAAGGTTTGGAAAATCCATTACTAGATTATAAAATTCGTATCTCTCGAAAGCCTTTCGAGCAAAAGAGTCTATGTCATCTACTCTAAATACAATATTCTTTGAGATATTTGCTCCCAATTTCCTCACCGAGGTATGAATCAATTCGGCATCACTTGGATAAGCTAATTTTGTGTCTTCAGTGAAAATCGAAGGTGCTTCCTCTTCTTGCCAAAGCTTATTTTCCTGATAATCAGTCGTCATAAAAGCAGAATAAACCCCCCAAAAGCTGAAAAATATCAGCAATACTGCCATCTGCCCAATAAATTGGAAAAAGGCTGAAATGAACTTCCAACTAACGTAAGCTCGATAGCTTAGGAACAAGGTAAGGAAATAGTAAAT
>CAZMPT010000143.1:0-2180 GCA_964568285.1 uncultured archaeon
GTGGAGATTCCTCCATACAACCTGAATCTTATTCTGGATGTTGAAAAATTCTATGGTGAGAAAGGCAGTGGTGACTATACCCTTGTGTTTGAATTTTCTAATGACTTTGGAGAGGATACCTCAAGTAAAGATGGCCGTGCCTTTTGGTCTTGGTTCCATTTGTGCGACACTTCAGACAATGGAAATTGTAAGAGTGACGGTTCCTAATTTAAAAATCTCTCATTTTAGTAACTAAGAACCATAGATTCCATATTCCATCTTCCCAAGTGTTTAGTTTGACCTCTCCGACTCTGGAATGGAATGGTACGGGGATTTCGACAGCTCTTAGTCCTCTTTTGAACGCTTCAATTTTGAATTCCTCAGACAGTGGCATTCCATCACTGGTCAAATTGACTTTATCTATAACTTCTTTTTTGAAGACCCACATTCCGCTTTGGGAATCTCTGATATTGATTCCATGAAATAGATTGGTTCCAAGTGTCAAGCCCCAGTTTCCTATTTTGTGCGTCATGGACATTGCATCCTTGTCCATCTTGTCAAGTCTATTGCAGGTTACAAAATCAAGATTATTGTTTATCAGAAATGCTAGAACATGTGGTATCTTGTCAGCAGGGTAAGTTGTGTCACCATCAAGAGTTGCCACATAATCAGTATCTACTAAGCTAAAGCCGGTTTTGTATGCTCTTCCATAGCCTTTCCGGCTTTCATCAACTACCTTAGCTCCCCTCTTCTCAGATTCTTCTACTGTGCCATCTGTTGAACTGCCATCAATGATGAGGACCTTGACATCTAGCCATGGCAAGTCTCTAGGAATCTGATCGATGGTTGGACCGATTGACTCGCCTTCGTTCAATGTAGGAATAATCACAGTCAGGCTGATGCCCATATCGGGTTGTATGGAGGTCTGGTTTTAAGGACAACGACAGTGAGCTGTTGTGAACCTGCTGGTAAGACAGATAACATCGGCCCTTTTCCTAATGATTGGTTTGATCGCATCTATGTCTTGGTTTTACTGGAATGACTCTCCTTTTTGGTTGTTGATTCTTGGAGGAGGACTTGTGATAGTAGGCATAATCAGTGTAGTGTTTACGATTGTAAAAGCAGAGGAAGAATTATCGAAGGATTAACAAAAGTGAATAGATATATATGTTAGGATAGTTGTTTGTTTATGAATATAGGGCGTTTTTCACTCTTTACAGCTATCGTTTTTGGATTTATCTTGTTTATGGGAACTGGCGAGACCAGTGCCGATTCAGTTCCGGAGGCGGAGGTTGATTTTGCAGCTCAGGTGAAGGCCTGTTGGACGCCATGGGTCAACGATGACGCAGATGGGGATGATTGCGACAGGGACAGATATTCAGATTATGATAATGGCACGGAATTTGTATATTCCAATTTCATAACTGGTTACCCGATTTATTTTGAGGGTAACATCAGTGATGATGATGGTTACGTCACTGAGTTTGAGTGGAAATTCGAGAATTTGGAGTGGTATCAGGGCCGGGAGATACAGTGGCCAGATAATTATTATGAGACTTGTGAATATGAGGTAGATGGATCTAATGAATCCGATTCTCGGGCATTTTGCACACGAGAACTTAACTCAGGTCCGTGGAATATTTCATTACGGGCCAAGGATGATGATGGTTATTGGAGTTCTTGGAGTGAGCCGTACTTTGTGTATGTGTCGAAACGTATAGAGATTGAGGCGATGGATTCTAATGAGTCCCAGATAGACGAGGGTGAAAGCATAGAGTTTGAAGGTCTCGTGTCTTCAAATTATGAGTATTATTATGGTAATCATGAAACAGATTGTTGTGACTACAATTATAGTAAATTTGTTTATTATGTTTGGTGGTCTGACAGAGATGGCGTAATAGCGTCCGGTAACATAAGTAGTGATGAGTTATGGTATGGGCAAGAGGATGGCAATTCATCAGATGATACTGAGTGTTGCAGCCAATATTTCGAGATTACGGTAGAGGTTGATGATTTATCGGCAGGAGGTCATGAGATTAGTTTCTGGGTGATGAATGAGTATGGTGGTTGGACACAATTTTGTTACTATAATGGATGTCCGTTACAGATAGCAGTTGTGGGTGAGGGAGATTTGGTTCCGGAGGCAGAGGTTGATTTTGCAGCTCAGGTGAAGGCCTGTTGGACGCCATGGGTCAACGATG
>CAZMPT010000144.1:0-2179 GCA_964568285.1 uncultured archaeon
AAAAGCTGGAAATCCTATGACCATTGTCAGACCCAGAGCTTTTCCTACAACTATCGTTTCACGATTTATAGGCCTTGCAAGGAGCATATTCATAGTGTTAGTCTGTCTTTCTTTGTGAAAGGAATCGACTGAAACTGCAATTGCAGCTAGAGAAACAACAAAGAATGTAAAGAAGCAGAATTGGAGCAATGCGTGATTACCACTTTCTACATAGAAGGAGGAATCTAGTTCTGCATCCTGCATGTCACCAAGAACCCATCCAATGCCTATGATGAATAGTGAGAAGAAAAGGCCGAGGACTATCATTCTAGAAGACTTTACACCATTATTGAATTCAAATTTAGCAAGGTGCCACATTAGATTCATTTGATTATTCAAATGTTCTATCTTTTTGAGTGACACGTATGTTCCAATAAGGAATATCAGGATTTCTGTTACGAAGAAATAATAATCCGTTTCAGATGCCAATTTTATATCTTCAGGTTCAGCTTCCCAACCCTCACGAAATAATGTTGTGTCTTGCTCACCGTTCTTGAAAGTAGTAACATTTTTTACTAGGTGGGCTTTTACTGTTACAATCTCACTTTCAAAGAATTGACCACTTAGATTTCCATTTACCAATATTCTCATACCATCTATATTAAGCATAGTCTTTCCATAAAGATCCTCGGTGTATACCAATCCTTCAGCATCTATGAATCCACCTGTGGTAAAATTCTGATAAACTTCATTTCTAGGTGACGTTTCTAGAACACCTTTGAAAATAATCTCATCACCAACATCTTGTTGAAAGTCTATGTTCCATATTTGGTTTTCATCTTCTCCAGGATTATCAACTGAGAAAGTTTGTCCTTCCCATATTTTTCTGGCGTCGGTTTCAGTGGTTGTTTCCCAGTAGACTTTGTGTGATACTGCAATTAGAATAATTATGGTGAGTGATACAATTAGAGGCTTCCAATTCTCGTTTTTATTCCAGAATTCATCTAATTTGATCATGAATTATCACTTCCAGTTTCTTTGAGGAAGACGTCTTCCAGTGAATTTTTGTGTGGTTCTATAGAAAATATTTTCACACCGTCTGAAACTAGATTGTCTGTTACCCACGGAATCATACTTTCCTTCAATTTGAGAATTACTTGCGTGTGCTTTCCGATTTCTTTTTGACTTATTACAGCGACACCTTTCTTTTTGTCCAGTTTGTTTGCATTCACAGTCTTGAAATCTTTTACTCTTAATGATAATGTTATCTCAGTTTTCTTGATTTCTTCTCTTATTCCTGATATTTCATCCTGACGAATCAATTTTCCTTTATCTATTATTCCTACATGTGTACAGATTTCCTGAATTTCAGATAATACATGTGAACTGAGTATTATAGTTAGACCATCCTCATTGAGTTCTCTTAACAATGTCCTTAAGGCTTTGACACCTCTTGGATCGAGTCCAGATGTTGGTTCATCAAGTACCAGAACTTCAGGCTTGTGTAATAAGGCGACAGCTAAGGCTAATCTTTTCCTCATACCAAGAGAGAATCCTCTTATTTTCCTTTCAGAATCCTTTGACAATCCTAACTTCTGTAACAGCTCTCTTCCACTTTTTTTGATCTCATCTTCATCTAATTCATAAAATCCGCCATAGTGTCTGAGAGTTTCAGCAGGTGTCAATTCACCATAAAGTCCTACTTGCTCAGGTAAGAATCCAATCCTCTTCTTGCTTTCTAATCTATTTTCCTCGACGTTCTCACCATTTATCAGTATACTTCCTCCGTCACAATCCAAAATTCCAACGATACATTTTATCGTCGTGGTCTTTCCCGCCCCATTAGGACCTAGGAAACCAAATATCTGACCTTTATTGACATGAAAACTTAGTTTGTCTAGAGCATTAAAACTTTCAATTTCTCTTCCAAAACGGTAAGTGCGATAGTCCTTCTGGACTTCTTTCAGCTCCAGCAGTCTTTCGGTCACGCTAAGGCACCCCTGATTGTTGTTATAAAACCGCATCCTTGCTAGAATGTGCCTGAACTTTGGAGATATCCGTTTTTGCCATCAGCTAGTAAGTTACTGGATGGAATCAATTTAGCTTCTCTTCTGGACGATTATTATTATGCTGAGGCACGGGCATTAGCTTTGAGCAGACTTGAAAGTTCTGCAACGTCTGGAATAATAGATGTGGAAGG
>CAZMPT010000145.1:0-2178 GCA_964568285.1 uncultured archaeon
GTTTTGGCCTCAGAATAGTGGCACAAGAGTTAGGCTAAATAAGAAAAATGGGTGGAGCCACCGGAGGGATTTGAACCCCCGACCTGCTGATTACAAGTCAGCCGCTCAACCGGGCTAAGCTACGGTGGCCTGAGCCCCTTGCAGGCTTGGGAACAAAAAGGTTTTACCTGATTCACATTTTATCAAAGTGTACTTTACTCGACGATAAGAGGACGAACAGTATATATACAGCCCCCTTCTGCGCAGAAATCCCGATTGTGGGGTTGGAGATATCGAGTGGCAAAAGGACTCTATACTGCCTCAAAGCAGCGCAATAATCGCCAAAAACATCGCTGGAACGACAGATACTACAGAAAGAGAGCTATGAAGCTTAAGGAAAAGGCTGACCCACTTCAAGGCGCGCCACAAGCCAAGGGAATTGTTGTAGAGAAAGTTGGTGTGGAGGCTAAACAGCCAAACTCAGGTATACGAAAATGCGTAAGAGTTCAATTAATAAAAAATGGAAGACAAGTGACAGCTCTTGCACCAGGCAATCTAGCTATTAGTTTTATTGACGAACACGATGAAGTTGTGATTGAAGGAGTTGGTGGCCGTATGGGAAGATCGTATGGTGACCTTTCTGGTGTTAGATATAGAGTTGCAAAAGTTAACAACGTTTCTCTGAAAGAAATGGTCAGGGGTCGAAAGGAAAAACCAATAAGGTAAAAATGGAAGAAATTGAGGAAAGTCCAGTTGAAGAAGTTGTTGATGTTTCAGAACCTGAAATGCCCGTCGTACCATTGTTTGGAAAATGGGACTTAAGTGAAGTTTCTGTAACTGACACTACATTAGAGAAATATATAAATCTAGATGCTTTCCAAGTGCCTCATACAGGAGGAAGACATTCCAAAAAGAGATTTGGGAGAGGAAATCTGACAGTAATAGAAAGATTCATCAACAATCTAATGCGTTCGGAAAAATACACTGGAAAAAAAGCCCAGGCCTATAACGTGCTGAAAAATTCTTTTGACAATATTCATAGCAAGAAAAAGGAAAATCCGGCGCAAATTATGGTACAAGCTTTAGAAAATTCTGCACCTAGAGCTGCTGTTGTATCACTAAGATATGGTGGAATTAGAGTTTATAGTGGAGTTGATGTTTCACCAACCAGAAGAGTTGACATAGCAATCCGAAATCTCTGTATAGGTGCTTTAGAATCATCCAAAAAGCAGCGTTCAATCGAGAAATCTCTCGCTAGAGAACTTATGCTTGCATCAGAAGTCAATCCAGACTCTTACGCAATTGGCAAAAAAGAAGAGACTGAACGCCAAGCAGAAGCTGCACACAATTAAAGTGAATAAAAATGGGCCGTAAAGAAGACAACATAAAGCGGGCAACAGCTCTGTTCAAGAAGCTTGATTACATTAGGAACATAGGGACTGCTGCACACATTGACCACGGAAAGACCACACTATCTGATAACCTAATCTTTGGTGCAGGAATGATGTCTGAAGATTTAGCTGGTAAACAACTAATGCTAGATTTCGACGAGCAAGAATCTGCAAGAGGAATAACAATCAATGCTGCTAATGCTTCAATGGTTCACAATCACAAAGGTGATGACTATCTGATTAATTTAATTGACACTCCAGGACACGTTGACTTTGGTGGAGACGTTACAAGAGCCATGAGAGCCTTGGATGGAGTGATTATTGTAGTATGTGCTGTGGAAGGAATAATGCCACAGACTGAAACTGTGATTAGGCAGGCTTTGAAGGAGAAAGTCAAACCCGTTCTTTTCATAAATAAAGTTGATCGATTGATTGCCGAATTGCAAGTAACTCCCGATGATATGATGCAACGATTTGGGAAAATTATAACTGAAGTTAACAAATTAATTTCTAGAATGGTTCCAGATGAATTCAAAAAAGAATGGATGGTTGATGCTCAAGCCGGTACTGTAGCTTTTGGTTCAGCGTACCATAACTGGGCGACTTCAATCCCGTTCATGGCTAAAAAGAACGTTAATTTCAAGCAAATTTATGACTTCATGGAAAAAGAACAAAGAAAAGAACTGGCACAAGCAGCTCCCCTACATGAGGTCTTACTTGATATGATTGTTGAAAAATTACCTCCTGCCAGCGTATCTCAGAAATACAGAATACCTCACATATGGAGAGGTGAAGCTGAAGAAGAAAT
>CAZMPT010000146.1:0-2146 GCA_964568285.1 uncultured archaeon
ACTGTCGTTCACGGCGACTACGTCGATGACCGAGATACAATCGTCAAGGACAGTGTGATTAATCGTTCTAATGTCGGTGCTGGTGGAAAATCCAAAGCTGAAGAAATTAAAGAAATCAAAGAATTGCTGGATTCTGGAGCTATAGATGACGATGAGTTCAAGCAGATGAAGAAGGAAATTCTAGGAAAGTAAGACAAGCCGGATGAGGAAGCCTGAGTCTAAATGTATGTTTTACCGGGGACTTTCATAGCTTCACGGATATCACGTAGACCTTGTGTCGAATTTTCTTCTGTAGCGTTTTCCAGATCCAAGTAAAGTAATTCATCAATTCCTTCACAAGGATTATCCATTTCTTCTTGACTTATGGGTTCAACGGTTTCAAAAAGATATAATAGATACCAATGATTTTTCTCATCATTCCAGTGAGATTGTGTACCTACCAGGTTGATCTCTCTATCAGCAATTTCTAATTCTTCTGTAAGAACGCGATGACCTGCCTCTTCAGGATGTTCACCAAATTTCATTGCTACTCCAGGAATGTAGTATTTTCCAGCAGAATAGGTACCTGCATCTTTGGAGACTTTTTCGACAAATACGTGCCCCTCTGAATTGCGATTTATTAGCTGTGCTTGCACCATCAATAAATCTCTCTCGTTGTAGTCTATCTCTTTCTGTTTGATAGCATAGGCTTTGTGATTTTCAGCTGACATAAATCAGGTCTGATATCTTATTATTTAGACCTTATGCCGATTAAACTACAAGTGCCCCTCAGCACTCATAGGGCTCTTCAACGCTTTCGCTCAGCCACATATTACATCACAGGGGCCTACCCCTAATAACCGGTCAAATTATAATTTCTCGATAGATAACATTAATAGGAGCTCTCAATCTGAAAAATAGGTGCTCGCAAACGATAAACCTAATCGCTTGCCAGAATGGTTCAGAGTAACTTTGCCTTCTGGTGAAGACATGGAGCGCTACAAGTCTACTACCTCTTCTGTAAAGGGCAATCAATTACACACAGTTTGTGAGGAAGCTCATTGTCCCAATATACATGATTGCTGGAGTCGTGGAACTGCTACATTCATGATTGCAGGAAAGGCTTGTACTCGTGGTTGTCGATTCTGTGCGATTGATACAATTCGTAATCCACCACCACCTGATGTTAATGAACCTGATAATCTGGCAGATGCCATAGAATCGATGGGCCTTACTTATGCAGTCATAACAGTTGTCAATCGTGATGATATGGAAGATGGTGGCGCATCACATTATGGAAAATGTATAGAGGTTGTAAATCAACGATTGCCTCACGTTGGTTTGGAACTTCTTTGCAGTGATTTAAGTGGGAATACTGTGGCTTTAGAGTCTCTCTTAGAGAATTCACCTCTACAGGTTTTTGCGCATAATATAGAAACAGTCAGACGATTGACTCCTCGTGTAAGAGATCCCCGGGCAACATTTGACCAAAGTATAATGATTCTGAAAAAGGCCAAGGAAATAAGGCCAGACATTATGACCAAATCAAGCATCATGCTAGGTCTGGGTGAGACTGAAGAAGATATAATTGAAGCATTTCGGGAATTAATTGATGCTAAGGTAGATCTTTTGACATTGGGACAGTATTTGGCACCTGGACCGAGATTTCATCCAGTGGTCTCTTTCCCAGAACCTATAAGTTTCGATAAATTAGCAAATATCGCTAAGGACATGGGATTCAAGGCCATTGCTTCAGGACCTATGGTTCGGTCTTCTTATCGTGCTGAATCGTTGGTTGCAGCAGCTAATGGTCAGGCTATTGATTCTGGTTTGAAGGTGGTCGCATGAGTAAGAAGAAAACATTGTATGTTCCAGATGCTCCTTTCCGACCTGGAGAGAAGCCTGATTTCAGTCATTTGAAATTACCTAGGGCAGGTGATGCAAAGAAACCAAAGATTATGGTTGAGCCACCGGAGATTCGTGATTTGGCTTTCAGTTTAGTTCGAGTTCTTGATGACAAGCACAAAGCGGTTGGCACTTGGGATCCTAAATTAAATCCATCAATTCTCAAAGAGGGATTGAGACACATGACCCTTCTGAGAATATTTGACAATCGAATGCAGACTATGCATCGTCAGGGTAAATTGTCATTCTACATGAAATCCTT
>CAZMPT010000147.1:0-2129 GCA_964568285.1 uncultured archaeon
CCTCTGGTGATCCGGATGGAGATGGCACTTCTGGAATAGATATGGAGATACTAAACGAGATGATTGATGATAACCTTCAGGACTTCATCAATAACACGTCTGTGACGGTGAATAATTATCATAGCTCAAATGAAACTCATCACACATACAATACTTACAATGGCTCATCAGATCATGTTCAGATAATCCTCGCAGCAGGAACTTCCCCCGGAATTTCATCAACAGATATTCCCATAACAAACCAATCAGACATGGTCATACTTGTTCGTAGTGATTCATACGCTGAACCTGATCTACCTTCATGGGCCGAGTCATGGCGTGCTCTGGACGGAGTCAACATTTGTGTTGGAATCGGATCCAGTGCTGAAGTTAGTTTGGTAAATGCCTTTTCAAGTGTAGGCATATCTTTCACATCAGTTCCAATTGCAGATTTCGCCGAAGCCATCGCGAAATTTATCGACGGTTCCTGTGATGCAATGACTGCAACTAGGAATGTAATCGAAGAAAAGCAAGAACAGTTAGAGAACGATGGAAGTATGAATGGGGTGGCCACTTGGATAACAGATGCCTATGGGACAGAAAACGCATACTTCGAAATTGAGTCTCGATTTGAATATACACTCACCCAAGACTACGGAATGATGATCCATTTTGACCGTGCTATTTTCGAAGTAACACTATCAGGAACATGTGTGCAAAATTGCACTTCAGCAGATGAAGATACCAGCCAAGTTTTCAACTTTGATAATTATCCTTATGGAATTGCTGACGGTGACTGGAATATTGTTTCTGTTTGTGAGTTGGAAGGACATGGTGAATTAAACTTCTACGATTTCGATGGCAATAGACTTCTTCCAGGTTTAGATTGCACAACCACTCTATCCGTTCATGCCCACCTTTGGGGTGAAAATCCGAATTATGAGTATACTTGGAGCGATTGGGCATATTACATTCTTTGGACTGAATCTGAAGTGACTATGGAAGAATAGGTGAGAAAATGAATACAAAAATGAATGCTATTGCTATGACTTTGCTAATGATTGCCTCAGCTCTTGCTGGATGTACCTCTGGTGATCCGGATGGAGATGGCACTTCTGGAATAGATATGGAGATACTCAATGAAATGATTGATGATAACCTTCAGGACTTCATCAATAACACGTCTGTGACGGTGAATAATCACTATTACAATAATACAACAAACAATGTGGATGATACTGATAACTCAATATCCAACTATAATGGGACATCTGGAGGAAGTTCTCAGATGTACGCTTTCACACACGAATGGCGCCCCAGTGACCATTTCGAATTACTAGGTTATGATGAACGGATAATTACTGTCACAAACGGCGCAGTTGAAAACTACTCTCAAGGAAACCCAGACTTATTATTCATGACAATGTATGAAGGCAATGTTATCCAATTTGAAGGAATTTCTTGTGAAGTCGCCTACAATTTTGGTTGGCTAAGTCACCAAGAGTGGGAGGATTTTTTACGAGATAATTACGGAGGACATTCTCAAACGTATTACATCGCAGAGGATTTATACCGATTTTGGTACCATTATACTTCTGACAGTTTATTCAATGGAGGTGACAGATTGGATGATAACGGCCAGACGCCAAGAGAGCAGTGTGGCCTAAATGGTGCCCCCTATGTACATCACACACTATTTGAGATCGAACTTGAATCAGGGGAAGCAATTGCATTCCAATCTATACCAAATTACATAGATATAGAATTGAATTGTGAATCTGGATTTTTGGTCTCTACTCTAAACTCTACAAGCACCTACTGGGGCGGTCACGATGATTGCCTCTTAATCGGAAAGGCGAAAATTTACGGATCCCATCAATGGGATTCTCGTTACATTAACTGGAACGACGGTAACATGTCTTCTGACACTCAAGTAACCATGCCAGAAGACATAGCCGCTTGGTGGAGTACCAGTTGGTGGTATGAATATGAAGAAACTACAGAACACGTTTATTCTAATGTCCCAAATTCTTTTTCAGTATATTTTACGTTATTGAATGTTGAACCCTATTCATTCGAATGATTTGGAGCCAAGAGCGGTCAGACCGAAGGGGTCCAGCCGAATGGGTCTGGGGCTCTGCCTTCCTGTA
>CAZMPT010000148.1:0-2125 GCA_964568285.1 uncultured archaeon
TCATCTGAAGGTAGATCCAGGCAGAATCAATAACTTCTGATGAAATAATAGGGGCATTCGAAATTTCAACCATACACAATGGTCATCCGAGCTATTTTTCTGGCATTCCAAGTAACATTAAAGTTTCAATATAATCCTGAAAAAATTCTTCATTTTCTTTGCCCACAAAATTAGATTTTTTGATGCCTTGCTTAGAAATTGGATTTTCCATTTTGGCTTGTTGGCCGAAGTATTCAAGAGCTAAGTTTTGCTCACCTTCCTTAGTTGCAATATAAGCTAACATCATTAGCCACATTTCGTTGATGCCTTCCTCAGAAAAATTCTCATTGATTTGAGATTTTATAAAAGCCTTAGCAGTTGAAAAATCAGTATTCTTTTCTTCAAAAGTTTTCATTAGGAACGTTACAGCATAAGCCTTGTTCATCCAAAGACCAATGTGTGGAGACATCTTGAGTGCTTTTGCATAAAGTTTGAGCGATTTTTTATATTCTCCACAATTTCTAGCTCTACTAGCGATCATTTCAATATTAGAAGCGTCAGTCGATATCTGTTCTAGCTTCTCCAATCGTCCACAAGCAGTTTCAAGATCACCTAGGTATTGACTTTCAAGCAAGGCAGCTAAATTAGAAGCATAAGCGTAGTCAGGATCTTTTTTAACTACATTTAAGGTCAGCCGATGGGCTTCATTTGCATCCGTTTCTATATTTTCTGAAAGCCCTAGCCATATTCTAAGCATATAAAACCAAGCTTCATCCATATCCAGATAAATATTGTTTGGTTCAAGTTCTCTGTTTAAATTAAGTAATCTTTCATACTCATAATAACCCTCTACTGTGAAACTATCAAAAGCCACCCTTCCTTTAAGCCTGTTGATATGAACCTCTGGCAAAAATTTTCTTTTCGAGTGTGTATCTCCTACAGTCAAAGATAGAACCCCAGGAATTATGTTTTCTAAAATAGAATTACTTAAAGAATCTTGAACTTCAAAAATGTCTTGATCCCTGTAATCAAAGATTTCAGACCATATGACTTCATTCTTTTTTAAATCAGTTAACAGGACATTAATTCTAGTTTTTGTCTCTACGACCTGGATAGTCCCCTCCAACATAAATTGAATACCATATTTTTCTTTTAGTTGAGTTTTTGTAACATTTTTTGTTCGTAAAAATTCTGCTGTACTCTTGTCAAGAACAAAAAGTTTGTCAATTTTGGACAAAGTGGTAGCTATGTGGCTACTAATTCCACTGGATATATAATGATTATCATTGTTCCCTGATTGATTTTCAAAAGGAACTATTAGTAGAGATAATTTTTCTGAATCAAGAATAATTTCTTCCTTAATTTCAGAATTTTGAGACTTTATATTAAAGTAAAATATACTACCTAATCCTATTAACAGTACAGTTATAATACCAGCATAGAATGGCATTCGTGAGGATGATTTGGGTTGAATGATTCTTTTATGTGATGGATCTATAAGTACATCAATTGCATGAAGGACTGTGTTCTTGACTTTCTGTTCTCCTAGATCGTGAAATTCAAAATCTGTTTTCTTATTAACTATTTCATGAACATTTCTTGACAGGCAGATCCCCCCAGGCTGGGCCAGGGCCTCTAGTCGAGCAGCAACATTGACACCTTCTCCATAAAGATTTTCACCCTCAATAACGACATCCCCAAAGTTTATTCCTACCCTGAACTGCATCTGCTCCTCTTCACCGACAGAATTGTTGCGTTCCTTGATTGTCTTTTGAAACTCTGAGGCGCAGATCACAGCCTCAACAGCACTTTGAAACTCTGCAAGGACAGAATCTCCGGCAGTGTTGAAAATTCTTCCGTGATATTCCTTTATCAGACCTTCAATAATGTTTCGGCAAGACTTAAGGTTTTTGAGTGTCTGGTCCTCATTTTTTTCCATCATGGTACTATAACCCACAACATCTGTCGCAAAGATTACAGCAACCTTTCTTTCTGATTTTGACTCTGACATGGCTAAAACTTTGATAAAATTCTTGAAGAGTATTCCCGATCTGATTTAGTTTTTGATGTTAGTCCATCAATTATCGGTAAATCAACAGATATATCTAACATCAATCAGTAGATTTTACAAGAATTTGGGGGATTT
>CAZMPT010000149.1:0-2115 GCA_964568285.1 uncultured archaeon
TAACTCCACATTTTCACCCCTCGTGGTCTATGTGGGGTGGTGCTAAGAGACGTACGCTCCGTGATTTTTACGATTCCAAAATAGGAAAATCGACGATGGAATCCGCCGATTTGATAACTTGTGTAAGTAAGCACGAAAGAGATATGTTAATCTCAGAAATCGGAATCGATCATAACAATATCAAAATAATTTACAATGGTATTCATTGGGACGACTGGCAGGAAGTCCCAGACCCTAATATTTTCAGAGATAAGTATCCTGAAATCACAGATAAATTTGTTCTGTTTGCAGGACGACTAGCTACAAACAAAGGCCTTTCAGATTTGATAAAGGCAATGTCTATACTAGATTATAATGATTCTGATTTGGTTTTGATGGGAGCAGATATGGGACTTAGTAATGATTTAAAGAAGGAGGCAAAATCAATGAATGTTAGGACACATATCATAGGCCATGTTGACGACATTCTATATCGTTCAGCTCTTTCTGCAGCAGAAGTAATGGTCTTGCCGTCTGAATACGAAGCATTTGGAATAGTTCTGTTGGAGGCTGCGGCAGCAGAAACACCAGTAATAGGTACAAGAGTTGGAGGAATTCCTGAAGCAATGTCTGACGGTGAAAATGGATTTTTAGTTGATTACAAAAACCCAAATATGTTGGCTGAAAGACTGTCTGAATTATTGGCAGACGAAAATCTTTGTAAGCGAATGGGAGAGAATGGTAGAGAATTCTCCAGTGACTTTTCTTGGTCTAGTATAGTAAATCAGATAGAGTCAGAATATTTTTCACTTCTATGAAATAGCAATTTATAAATCACTTTCTAAGTAGGCCTTATAAAATTCTCAATTTTTTGTGTTTAGGTTTTTTCTTTGATTTGCCTAACTTATTAGACGACAACCATATAAATTAGAAAAATTCTCTTAATTTAGTAATTATCTAATTTATATAGTATGATTAATAAAGAAATCATAAAAATCTGTTTTAGAACAAGTATTATACCTCCAGATGCATTGATAGTTTGTGGCTCCTAAGCGCCTTAACTTCCGGATGAGCATACCTACCGACTTCAGAAAAGACTGGGACTTATTCAATAGGCGCTGTAAAATTGAGGGAATGACTCCAGCAAATCTCCTCCAGGATTTAATCGAGGAATATTTGGAGGAATTTAGGGAAGAATTAGAAAAGGCAGAAGAAGAACTGGATGAAGTGGCAGGCCCTTTGCGTGATGCTCCACCAAAAAGAGTGAAGATCAGGAAACCAAAGAAGAAGTCATTTTTGGCAAAGAAGGCAAAAATCTCAGTTCCGAAAGAGAAGGATGAACCCGATGAAGATGTGGAAATTGGCGATACGCCCAAGTTCAAACTCTTATCAATTGCAAGAGAAATGGATATTGGCTCAGGTGTACCTCCAGATGAATTAATCAATCGAGCAGGTGAAGAAGGAGTACCTAATCCACGGCTTCAGATGAATAAAATGATTCGTCGGGGAATCTTATATGTGCACCTTGGCCGTGTCCATGTTACTTGATTCTTTTCAGTGGGTGCGATAAATGATAGAACTTACAACTAAACAATGGTTTATGCTTTTGGCTTTGGTTTTGCTATTCATAGCGGTAGGAGGTGTTCTGGCATTCATCAGTGCATCACTTCTAGCTTTTATTCCTGCATATGGTTATCTTAGATCAATTAGAAATTCGGAGAAATACGGGAAAGAACCATGGGAAGCACTCCGAATAGCCTTTGTTTGGGGTGCTTTATCGGGTGTTTTTCTGGCTATTCTTCTAAGTATGCTTGGAACTCCACTTCTACTGATATTACTAACAGGTTTCACTGATCCGAGTGTAGAAGATATTCTTCCAGTTTTTGTTGGGGCTGTGATTATAGCCCCATTGGCTGAGGAGCTAGCTAAGCCGTTGGTTATGCTTCAGAATCAGAAAATTCGAAAGGAAATTGATGAAATAGAGGATGGAATCGTCTATGGTGCAGCTTGTGGTTTAGGTTTTGGAGCTACAGAGAACGTAATGTATGGATTAACGGAAGGTCTAGCGGCAGCAGGATTTGCAGGAATGGCTTTTCTCATTGTAATCAGAACCGTATCATCAATATTGTTACATTT
>CAZMPT010000150.1:0-2115 GCA_964568285.1 uncultured archaeon
TTATGGTTGAGGGACCGGCAGTCTGGAATCCTACGGCAAGCCAATCCAATATAACTGTCTCAGCTGTAAGTAGTGGACAATTCATGGTTTCAGTCACTGTACCTACAGACAAAGACGCAGGCGCAGAGAGTGGTGACATAGAGATTACAGTGACATCTTCAGACGGGGAAACAACAACTAATCAGACCGTTTCAGTTTCGACTGTTCAGGTTTACGATTTAGCAGTAGATTACTCCTCTGGATTCGATGGAACTGTAACAGTTACTCAAGAGACCCAACTACAAATGAGGTTGAACATCACAAATAATGGCAATGGTGTAGATACTGTTGCATTATCTATGGAGAATGAGCCTCCTTGGGCCGAACTTGGTTCTGAATCTATCCAGATAGGCCGAGATCAAACCATAAGTGTAGTAGTGACTTTATCTCCAAACACAGCAGCTCTTTCTGGAAGAGATTATACTTTCCAAGTAGTTGCAACGTCTGAAGATGGTTCGAAGACTACAAGTCCTGATTTAACAGCTCAGATTGTGATTAAAGAGACCGAAGGTGAAGAAGTAGTAACTGAAGAATTAGAGGAAGAAGAAGAAGGCGGTCTTCCAGGCTTTGGTGTATTTGCATCACTTTTGGCATTGACTTTTATAGTATTGACACGTCGAAAAGACTAGTTTCGGGCTAGTCTTTATTCCGGTCACTTAAAGTCACCTTTACTCTAGTATGCCTGATATTCTGGATGATTGGTTAGCAGAGGACCTTGGCAATGGTGATGTTACGAGTCACGCCGTTGTCAAGAATTCCGTGTGTGAAGCAGAAATTACAGGAGGCCCTGGAGTAATTTCTGGTTTAGACATATGTAAAGAATTGTTTTCTAGGGTCCAGATAGAGGAGAATACGGTTTTTTCTAATGGAGATAGAATAGGATCAAAAACATGTATTTTTTCTCTTAAAGGACAAGCACATAATATACTAAAAGTCGAGCGACTAGTTCTGAACGTACTTTGTCATTTAAGTGGAATAGCAACATTTACTTCTGAGGTTGTTAAGAAAGCTAAATCCATAAATCCTGATGTCGAAATTCTCGCCACTAGAAAGACAATACCCGGTCTTCGTGAAATTGAGAAAGAAGCCGTGGTTCATGGTGGAGGAATGACACATAGAATAAGATTAGATGATGCAATTTTGATTAAAGACAATCATTTGCGTCTATGCAATGATATAGGTTTAGCAATTAGGGATTCACGACATGCAAATCCGGATCTTATGATAGAAGTAGAGGCCGACACTTTGGAGCAAGCATTAGAGGCAGCCAAATCCGGTGCTGATAGAGTTATGTTGGACAATTTCACTCCTGCTTTAACAGAAGAAACTGTTGCAAGTCTAAGAAAAATATCAGAGATTGAAATAGAATCATCAGGAGGTATAACTCTGGAAAATGTAAATCAATATGCTCCTTTTGTAGACTTTATTAGTTTAGGAAGCCTGACGATGGCAGCACCACCGGTTGATTTTTCTTTACATGTCAATTGAAGTTAGAATTCTCTGTTTTGATCAGGACGACCCAAAGAAGTGTACTGCTAAGAGGATGGAAAAATTTAATCTTTCACAGAATTATAGTTCCTTTCGAAGTCTCCCCTTAAGAGGAATAGTTCTTGATCCTTTTGTAGATACAGTATTATCGCCCTCGGACAAAATTCTTGCAGATGTTGGAGGTATTGTGGGAGTAGATTGTTCTTGGAATAAAGCAGATTCCACATTTTCCAAGCTAAAATTAATGGGTCTAGAGCCAAGGAAACTACCAGACGTAATACCTGCTAACCCAGTAAACTCCGGAAAGATAGGTAAATTAACAACTGCTGAAGCGGTCGCCACAGCTTTAATGATATGTCAAGAAAAGGAACAGGCCTCTGAGATAATGTCGATATTCAAGTGGGGACCAGCTTTTCTGGAAATGAATTCCTTTTGGATATAATAAACAGTATAAACTGACTCAAGTTAGTCAATCTCCTATGCACACGTCTTCAGTTAGTCACGAGCCTAAGTTTATTTTTGAGGGCACTAACCATCGTCTTTTCATTGGAGGCAGGGGTTTTGACTTTAAGGAATTAAGTGTTTCTT
>CAZMPT010000151.1:0-2074 GCA_964568285.1 uncultured archaeon
CGAATTCGAATTCAAGCCATCCCAAAATTGATTCTTCTATCAGTAATTGTTTCACTGGAGATAGGGCCAATCCTCTTCCAGCTATAATCTCTAATTCGGCTCTATTGTAAGCAATACCTCCCCCTGTACCGCCTAACGTAAATGCAGGTCTTACAACAACAGGATAGTTCAGTTTTTCAGCTAGTTTGAGTGATTGCTTGATTGTATTCGCAATTCCACTTTTAGCAACGGGTTCTCCTATCTCTTCCATTCTCTTTCTGAAAAGATCTCTATCTTCAGCCATCTCAATCGATTTCAGAGAGGTTCCCAGTATCTTCACTTTGTGTTTTTTCAGAACGCCTGCTTTGTGTAGCCCTACGGTAAGATTCAGACCAGTCTGTCCACCCATTCCAGGTATGATTGCATCTGGTTTTTCTTTTTCTATTATTTTGCTCAGAGATTCAACAGTCATCGGCTCAATATAGACGATATCTGCAGTTTCTGGATCAGTTTGGATTGTTGCTGGATTCGAATTTACAAGAACTACTGTGTGTCCTCCCTCTCTCAATGCTGAACAACATTGTGATCCGGAATAGTCAAATTCAGCTGCCTGCCCAATAATGATTGGTCCAGCTCCCGGAACAAGAACTTTCATTTTATCCATTTATCATCCTCGTAACTCGTTCGAAAAGAATATTGGCGTCCATTGGTCCTGGAGCTGCTTCAGGATGGAATTGGACAGACCAACAATTCTTAGATTCTATACCTTCACATGTTCCATCATTCAGATTGATGAATGTCTCTTTCACCTTTTTTGGCAATTTATGCAATGCAAATCCATGGTTCTGTGAAGTTATGTATACATTATCGGTTTTCAGCTCTTTAACAGGCTGATTTCCGCCTCTATGTCCATATTTGAGCTTGTAAGTTTTACCACCTAATGCAAGTCCAAGAATTTGATGTCCCAAACAGATTCCCACTACAGGTATTTCTTTCAGTATGTTTCGCACAGTTTCGACTACTGGTTTCATTTCTTCATGATCAGGATCACCCGGACCATTACTCATGAAAACTAAATCTGGTTTTGTTGCCTTTACTTTGTCAACGTCATAATTCCATGGCACTACTGTAACCTGACATTTTTCTGCCAGATTCTTAACAATGGATTGTTTTACACCCCAGTCAAAGAGAGTTACCTTAGGACCTTTTCTTCCTCTACTGTACTTTCTTTTAGTTGAAACCATTGAGACTAGATTTGAGTCAGAAGGCCACGCCATTTCTTGTGCTTTTTTTATACCTTGTTTTGGCGTTATTTTTCCATCAGTACAGATTACGGCTCTCAGTGTCCCAGCTTCTCTAGTAATAATTGTTAGTTTTCGGGTATCAATTCCTTCTAATCCAGGTATCTCTTCATCTTTTAGCCATTCATGAAAATTCATTTTCCCTTGGTGTGGTTTACGGCACCATTCTTTGACTAAACAAGCATTTACTTGAATTTTTGATGACTCATAATATTTTGGATCACATCCATAATTTCCTATTTGTGGAAATGTGAACATTAGCATCTGACCAGCGTAGCTTGGGTCTGTCAGAGCTTCTTGATAGCCCGTCATTGAAGTATTGAAAACGAGCTCTCCCTCAACTGTTTTTGGACACCCAAAGGAGTCACCAAAAAAAACAGAACCGTTCTCTAGTGCAATCCATCCCTGCATCTAGGAGGAACCAGTTCAAAAGGGGATTAAAACAGCGACGGTTAGAGGCTCTCGAGGAACTCTCTTTCTGTGAAGTGTAATTTAGAAGGAACGACTAGGCTGTGAGGTTCTTTTCCTAAATCAGTTTTTGCTAAATCTTTTATTTTTCCGTACCATAATTTTTGGTCTTCCCGACCGACTCTGGCTGCAGCTGCAACTTTTATTTCACCAGATAATTTTGCTTCAATAAGTTGCCATGCAGCCTGTGATGCAGTCATGTAAATTGGTTCTTTATCGGGTTGTTCTGCTTTGATATCTAGTAATACTAAAGTATGGTTTCCATTCTTCATATTTGCTTTTATTTTGTCGATGGGACTTAGGGGTTTGTAGTTTCCTTCAGGTAG
>CAZMPT010000152.1:0-2042 GCA_964568285.1 uncultured archaeon
ACTCCTTAGAATGGCAAAAGTTGTTAAATTCGAAGAAGAGCCACTGGAAGGGTTAACCTGTCCAAGAGGCTGTGGAAAACTACGCTACGGGCGATCTATACATTATGTAAAAAAAACTAATAATTGTAAAAAATGTAATGGAATTGCGGCGACCTTGGACGAACTTAGTTACAATAAACTGAGAAAAAATAAATTGAGAGAAGCTTTGAACGCAGGTGAACCAAGTTCACTTGATTGCCCCAAATGTAGAAAAAAAATGCTTGAAATTGAACTATTCTACAAAAGAGGTAGATTTATGTCAAGGATGGAGGAAGACTCTAAGAAGCCTTTAAGCAAACAACCTTTTGCAATTGTTGGTGGGATTCCAATGATAGGTGAGATTTTTGGTGCAGTGTTGTTGACAGTCGATTTAGCCGGAGATTTGAAACATGGTAAACTCGATAAATCGGTTACAATAGATGCCTGTTCATCATGTCTCATTTTCTGGTTTGACAGGGCTGAACTGGGAGTAGTAACTTCAAATGATCTTACTACCAAATGATTATTCTTTTAGTCTAGCTATTAAGTCAGATTTCTTTCCAGAAACGGACAGTCCTCTTCCTTTGAGGACATCTTTGAGCTGTGGCACAGTCATTGAATCATAATTTGGAGTTCTAGGTTCTTCATCTTCTGAATCAGGTGTTCCATCACCATCAATGTCACCTTCACCATCTTCCTCCATTGGTCCCTCCACCTTGTCTTCGCTTGGGCCGACACCACCAAAATTCTCTAGGGAACGTCCGGCTCTCCTTCGAACATATGGGTCATCATCAGATAATGCCCTTACAAGAGCCTCTCTCGCATCACTAGAGCCTGCAAAACGGCTTAGTCCTTTAGCTGCGTGCCAACGCGTGTATCTATCTTTGTCATCAATGCCTTGTATCAGATAAGGCATTATGGACATTCTCCCCGTTCTGCCAATAGCATCCATAGCTGCTCTTCTTGCGTAGAAATCTCCGTTCTTCAGACCATCATTAATCAAAGGCTCAAGTCCCATTTCGGACATTCCCTGGAATAATTCTAAAGCAGCCTTGTTTACATACGAGGCACTGCTTCCTGCATCGGATTTTCCGTATAGTTGAATCCATCTTACTAGTTCAGCAGATATTGCTTTTTCATGCAAGGGTAGCATATCTTTCAGTGAATTTAGAGCCTCATGCCGAGTCATGAAACGGTCATTACCCAAATCGACAATCAAATCCTCTATCCTACCTGAAGTGCCACTGCTTATCTCAGACTCTTCATCCATGATAATCTATGCACCACCTACTCACACTATTTAAACATGGCGCGTAGGCACCTACACACAGCATGGTAACCAAGATAATATCTCATAGGGGTCGCACATCTGCAGGTAGTCCAGACAATACGGTACATTCGATTACAGATGCTATCGAATCAAAGGTAGATATGGTTGAATTTGATGTTCGGCGAACTAAGGACAAACAAATAATTTGTTTCCACGATGAAACAATTGATGACAATTTAGTTAGTGATATGTTATTCAGTGACATAATTGAATTAAATTCGATGGTTCCTACTCTAGAACAAATTCTTTGGACAGCCAAAGGAAATATAGAAATTGATGTGGAATTGAAAGAATCAGGATATGAGGATGACGTCATATCTATGGTTCTAGATTATTTTGAATATGATAATTTCATAATGAAATCTTTTGATAGAAAAGTTGTGAGAAGAATAAAGGAGATTGATTCTAAGATATTTACCGGTTTGTTGTTAGGTGAAGAATGGAGCCTTCCTCAGTTTCTTCAAGTTCTGAAAGAATCATTTACAGGTTCTGGAGTAATCATAGATGGTGCAGATTTCTTATCACCTAATTCAAAGATAGTTGAGATAGGTTTAATGGAAAGATTAAGGAAAAAACAAATTCCAATACAGGTTTGGACCGTCAATGATGATAAGTTGTTAGAAACGCTAATTAGCGAAGACATATATTCTATTGTGACTGACAATCCAGAACGAGCAATGGAGATAAGGGAGTC
>CAZMPT010000153.1:0-1999 GCA_964568285.1 uncultured archaeon
TAATCAACAGATGAATGGAAACAACCCATTGCAGCCCCCAAAGAACCCCAAACAATGCCATAACGAGCTTGAGTTAGGCAACTCAAAGGACCTTTCAGACCCCGAACCTCTGGTAAAATCCTGTCCTTTGGTATTCGACAATCTTGAAAAACTAATTCGCTTGTAATTGAAGCCCTCAATGAGTGCTTGCCTTTCATTTCAGGTGCAGTAAATCCTGAATCTCCCTTTTCGACTATGAATCCTCTAATCTTGCCATCTAATTTGGCCCACACAATCGCCAAATCTGCAACAGTACCATTAGTAATCCACATCTTTGCTCCATTCAGAACATAGAAGTCACCATCTTCTACGGCCTTAGTCTCCATGCTGCCAGGATCTGAACCATGATCTGGTTCGGTCAAACCAAAACACCCAATCAATTCACCTTTTGCCATACCTGGTAGGTATTTCTGTTTCTGTTCTTCTGAACCAAAAGCATGTATTGGGTACATCGACAACGAACCTTGGACGGAGACACAACTTCGGATTGCTGAATCACCACGCTCCAATTCTTGACATATAAGTCCGTACGCCACATTTGACATCCCAGCGCATTCATATCCATCTAGATTACAGCCAAAAAGGCCCATATCACCTATCTCAGATATCAACTCCATGGGAAAGGTTCCCTTAGTATAATAATCCTCTATAATCGGAATAACTTTCTCATCCACCCATTCACGAACTAAATCGCGAACCATTGTCTCCTCCTCAGTTAGATGTTGCTCGATATTGTAAAAGTCAACACCTTCGTAACGTGACATCCAAATCCTGCTTGTATAGGGACTATATATCTTTTACATTAAAATTTAGTGAATGTGATTAAATACAACGTGCGAATAGGTTAGTAATGGAGGAAATCTGGATTGAAAAATACCGCCCTTCAAATCTTTCAGAAGTGGTGGGTCAGACTGCCGTCACAAGCAGATTGAAAAATTATGTAAAAGAAAGATCCATGCCTCATCTTCTATTTGCAGGACCTGCCGGGACCGGAAAAACCACAAGTGCAATTGCTTTAGCTAAAGAATTATTCGGAGAACTTTGGAAACACAATCTACACGAATTGAATGCTTCAGATGAAAGAGGCATTGATGTAGTAAGAGGAAAAATCAAGGAATTTGCAAGGACTGCACCCTTGGGAGAAGACGGATTCAAAATTATATTCTTAGATGAGGCTGACGCCTTGACAGGGGCCGCTCAGGCAGCTCTGAGAAGAACCATGGAGAAGTATTCCCGAACATGCAGATTTGTCATGTCCTGTAATTTCTCTTCCAAAATTATCGAGCCTATCCAGTCCAGATGCGCAGTATTCAGATTTAGACCAATCAAAGCTGAGGATGTGGAAAGATATCTTAAGTTTGTGGCTGGAAAAGAAGGATTGAAAGTCGAAAAAGACGGTTATGAATCCTTAACATACTTAGCTCAAGGCGATCTCAGAAGGGCAATTAATGGGCTTCAAATGGCTGCAGCCGCTAAAGTTGATATCAATGCGGATGTTGTTTATCAAGCTGTAGCTGCTGCGAGACCAGAAGAAGTCAGAGAAGCGCTTGAAATGGCCCTTGAAAATAATTTTGCGGGAGCAAGAGAAAGGTTGGACATGCTCCAGATAACCTATGGTTTAGCTGGAGAAGATGTATTGAGACAAATGCATAGGTCTGTTAGAGATATTGAAATACCTGATAAGATAAAAGTACAAATGATAGAAAAATTAGCTGAAGCTGATTTCAGACTGTCTGAAGGTGCAAACGCAAGAATCCAGATAGAGGCAGTTATTGCTAATTTTGCAGTACTGGGACGACATATACAAAATCCATAGACAAAAAGGTTTACAAACAACCTGCTTGCGGCCCGTGGAACGGACTCAGAAGTTCCGAACAATCGATGGAGAATTTGAGAGTTTAGAAAAGCGTAACTTTCTGACTATCGATGACTTCGAAATAGAAGGGAAAGTGCTGCTGTT
>CAZMPT010000154.1:0-1996 GCA_964568285.1 uncultured archaeon
CCTCCAATTGAACATGGTTTCTACTATGATTTCGATATGGAACCTATAAGCAAGGAAGATCTTCCAAAGATAGAAAAGAGAATGAAACAACTTTCCAGAGAAAATTTGCAAATTGTGCGTGAAGAATATGACAATAAAACTCTGAGAAAAATGTTTTCCAAAAATAAGTTCAAAATTGAAATTATGGATGACAAAATTGGACACGATGTCGGCTCTTCGGCCTATAGACAGGGTGAATTTGTAGACCTTTGCAGAGGACCTCATGTTTCCCAAACTTCAAAAATTAAATGGTTTAAGCTAACAAGTACGAGTCAGGCATACTGGAGAGGTGATTCCAACAGAAAACCACTCACTAGGATTTATGGAATATGCTACTCTAAAAAGGAGGATCTCAAAAAACGGGAAATACAAATTGAAGAAGCTTCACGAAGGGACCATAAAAGAATAGGTAAAGAAATGGAATTGTACATGATTAATGAACAGATAGGGAAAGGGCTACCTCTTTGGCTCCCTAATGGTGAAGTTTTAAAAAGTGAAATTGAAAGATTTGCAGTTGAAACTGAGGATATTTATGGCTATGAAAGAGTAACTACACCAGTCTTAGGAAAAAAAGAACTTTTTGAGACTAGTGGACACCTTCCACATTATGCTGATACGATGTATCCACCAATGGAAATGGATGATGGTACTTATTATCTAAAGGCAATGAATTGTCCAATGCATCATTTGATTTATAGAAATAAAAAACGGTCCTACAGAGAATTACCTCTAAGAATTGCTGAGTATGGAACTGTTTACCGTAAAGAATTGTCTGGAACACTAACTGGACTGCTTAGAGTCAGAATGCTGTCTATGAATGATGCACATATATATTGTACAATCGATCAAGTAGCAAAAGAATTTGCCGACAATATAAAAATGGTACGTGATTATTATGAAACTTTTGGTTTTGAGGATTACTATTTTCGCCTATCTTTATGGGATTCAAATAGTACTGAAAAATATATAGGAAGTAAGGAAAATTGGGAGACCACACAAAATCTCCTACGGAACATATTGAATGAACTAGAAGTACCATATGAAGAAAGTGAAGGTGAAGCTGCGTTTTATGGCCCTAAAATTGACGTACAATTCACCACTTTATTAGGTCGGGAAGAATCTATGTCGACAATTCAGCTTGATTTTGCAGCCAAAGAGCGTTTTGGATTGTCATTCATTGATGACACTGGAGGTGAAAACGAGGGTGTCTTTGTCATACATAGAGCACCTCTTTCCACCCATGAAAGATTTGTAGCGTTTTTGACTGAGCACTGGGCAGGAAATTTCCCAACCTGGATCTCTCCGATACAAACTCATGTATTGACTATATCTGAAAAACAAAACGAATATGGGGCTAAAGTAGCTAAAGCCCTTGAAAAAGCAAACATAAGAACCAAAAAGGACTTTTCAGACAATACTATCGGGAAGAAAATTCGAACTCACCGGAAAATGAGGCCTGCATACATGCTGATAATAGGAGAAGATGAAGCAAAGAAAGAAACTGTTGCCATTAGGGGCCGAAATGGTAAGCAGAGAAATAATGTAAAACTAGATGATTTCATAAATGAGATTCTTAAAGAAATAAGTAATCGTGACAAGAATCTGAAACTAGTACCTTCCTAATCCTCTGCATTGATGGCGCAGAGGGAGGGATTTGAACCCCCGAGGGAGATTTCCCACCGGCTTTCAAGGCCGGCGCTATACCGGGCTAAGCGACCTCTGCCCTAAAAAGAACAAAGCCCAAGCTGAATGCTTAGGCTAAACAACTGTGTATATCTGATTATACTTATCTGCGACCGCGAGCCATGGGAGACCTAGCTACATTTCCGCCTTTGTCAATGTAGTATAGGAAACCATCTTCACGTGAAACACCAGCGGTAGCTACCATTTCTGGTCCTCCACCGGTCTTCTTTCCACCACGTGCCATCTTGGTACGCCATACGTTACCATCTTTGCC
>CAZMPT010000155.1:0-1882 GCA_964568285.1 uncultured archaeon
AAATATTAATAACAAATTAAGTGCCCCAAACAAATTATTTGAAGCGATGGCCGCGGGAGTTCCAATAATAACCTGTAAAGAACTACTGATGGGGCAATTGGTAGAAAGAGAAGAAATTGGGCTGACCTTCCCATGGGGAAGATGGGACCGACTTCGAGCAATAATAATGAGTATGATGTTTGATAAGCAAAGGTGCTCAGAGATGGGAAAACGTTCTAGAAAATTAGCTGAAAAAACCCATAACTGGGAACGATGTGAGGAAAGAATTGAATCTCTTTACCGATTTGTTAAGAGAAAACCTAATCCTGAAGTCTCCTAGCTATCTCCTCTGGTGACAAAACTGTAGGCAAAGTGTCCAAAGAGCGTATTAGATACATCTCGGAGAAATCAAAAGGATTGGAGATATTGGGATCTATATTCATAGCTAATTTTAGATAAGTATCAATCATAGAGTGATTTCCAGACAGGTTAAACAAATTAGTTATCATGAAAAAACGGCCAATGTTTATTTCCGTAACGCAAAATTCATTCTGCTCATTCATCTTGATATCAATGTCATAGTTACCGTGTGCTTTGCCATCTGACAATTTTTGAATGACGTCTATACAGAAATCAAAAAGGGCACGATTATTAACGGTCTTAGCTAATTCAGGAGAAGAGGACATGTTGCTGGGCCTTGAAGCTGCTTCAATGTACGAAAGGCGTTCAGCCGCCTTCATCAGAATTAATTTTCCATTCTTCCAAGTACTTTGACAGGCAAAATCCCTGCCTGGTAAGAATTCAGATATTGTAAAATCTGATATTTGCATTCCTCTCATTTCATTCCAATATTTAATCCACCACTTGGCCTGTTCTGCATCCTTAACTTTGGTTGCTCCCTTGGAACCTGCACCCTTGATTGCCCTACACCAAAGCAGATCAGAATCGAAATTCGAAAATATGTCATCCACATCTTCCAATTTTTCCACGTGATAAGTCTCAGCCATACGAATGTCTTTATCCATAGCAAAATTATAGAATTTCCACTTGTCTAGACATAAAGCAACAGATTCGTGATCTGGAAAGAAAAGTTGAGTGTCTAAATTATTTCTAATTTCAGACAATTTCTCAACCTCTGGATCATTAGTTGGAATTATCAAGTCGGGTTTTTGATTGGTTATAATGCTCGAAATTCTTGGCTCATAATCTGGAGAAGAAGCTGGAGGAACTACAAAACGTCTATCAACATTAGCTCTAGCTACCTTATACTCAGAAATGTCAAAACCTATCAAAAAATAGTCATTCCTATCCTTTATTGTAGTAATTATATTGTTAGCTCCTCCACCTCCTGCTCCAGTGATAATTACTTTTGTTTTGGACATTTCAATGCATCATCTCGGAATTTGGATAGAATTTGAATTCTAGTATATTATTTGATGGATCTTTCAAAAAGAGGGTTTGGTGAACCTCTGGCATATCTTCAAAACGTGTTGAAACAGGATTTAGCAATTCGACTTGATTAGACTCTAGTAAATTAACAAGGGAAACAAAATCAGACTGTTTATAGAATGTAATGCCAAAGTGTCGAGGATATGGTTCTGGGTCTGTATCTATCTTATCTGGGCAAAGATGGCACACCAATTGATCACCAAACATATTGAAAGTGACACGATCGTCATACCTGCGACGATGTTCAAAACCTAATTTACCTTCGTAAAAATCTAATGCTTCTTGTAAGTCCTTGCAAGGTATAGCAACATGAAATGCATTGTTTGAATCTCTCATCAACTTTTGACACAGCTATGATTATTTATAATCTAAGTTTTCTTCAAAAATTGAAGTCTAAGACCTGCGTATCTAGTGTTTGCAAATTGACTGCAATGGCTCTACAGGGATCTGGTTG
>CAZMPT010000156.1:0-1881 GCA_964568285.1 uncultured archaeon
GCAATAAGAACTGTTCTATCCATTAGAGGTCCACCAGTCTTTGGATCCTTCAAATGTGGGAATTCCGTCAGAACTTCTGTCATCTCATTTCCTCTCTCTCCACAGCCAACATAGACAACAACTTGAGCATCTGACCACTTAGCTAGTGTTTGCTGAGTAACTGTCTTACCTGTACCAAAACCTCCTGGAATTGCAGCAGTTCCGCCTTTCGCTATTGGGAAAAGACCATCTAGTGTCCTAGTCCCTGTGACCAAGGGTATATCTGGTGGATATTTCCTTGTGAATGGTCGTGGTTCACGAACTGGCCATTTGTGCATTAACTGTAGCTCGGTGCCATCATCAAGAGTTCCAATTACGTCATCCACTGTGTATTTACCCTTCTTAATACTCTTAATTTTACCACTGACTTTAGGTGGTACCAGAATTTTATGTGTTATGGTAGGAGTTTCTTGTACTGTCCCTAGAATGTCTCCTCCACTAACCTCGTCTCCAACTTTAGCAGTGACCTCAAAATCCCACTTTATTGAATGATCCAATCCAGGCGCAGTAACTCCTCGAAGAATATAGTCTCCCATACTATCCTGCAAAACCGGCAATGGTCTCTGAATTCCATCATAAATAGATCTCAAAAGACCAGGTCCAAGTTCAACAGACAACGAGGCTCCTGTATTCTCGACAGGTTCACCTGGCATTATGCCTGAAGTATCCTCATAGACCTGAATTGTAGATTTCTCTCCTTCAAGACCTATGACCTCACCCATCAACTTCTCGTGGCCTACTAGTACCACATCATACATTCGAGGGGATATTCCCTCGGCAGTCACTACCGGGCCTGAAACCCGATATATTTCGCCTTTTACTTCCATAAATCAACTCCTACTGCTGTTCTTATTCTTTCTCTTAAGGTGTCATCAACTCCTGAACCGATTGCAATAACTGTAGGATGTACACTGTTGCTCAACCTAGAGCGTGTTTTGTCCTCTAATTCCTGCCATTCGGTGTCATGAATGACCAATACACCTATGTCTTTATCTTCCAAGGCAGTACTAACTGCCTCTTCAGAATTAATCTCATCGTCTACACTAAACCACTTGTGAACGCCCACAAGACGGAACCCTGTAGTAAACATCTCTCTACCAATTACCCCTATTTCCATTAGACCACCATCAACCCTTCTATCCGTTCGTTTGAAAGTTCTAAATCCTTTCCGCGAACAATAGTTCTCAAATTTCTAACTTCTCTCTCTTTTCTAAGCAAATAATCCAGAATCGGTAAAATCGATAATGGATACAGATATGAATAACGCCTTGAAGTAGTAGAAACATGATTTTCAAGTGCCTGAATTGCATTGTTCAAACCATCCTCTTCAAAATTCTCTAATATTGGCTGTAAAAATTCTTGGAATGCTGTTCCTTCAATAACTGGAATTATATCTGCTATAGTATTAGTTGCACCCAACAATGACTCATCGATAGTTCCGCCTGAGATTAGTAACTCTCCATGGCCACCCACGCCACGGTGTCTCAATCTCATAATTGTCTTCAGATTTGCAACATCTATCTGTAATTGTACAAAACCTCGATAAACTCTATCGGCAGCTCCACTTGATGGAAGATTTGCAATTAAATCCTGATAATACGCTTTGTCAAGTGCATCTTCTAGAGGTTGTAAGCTGTCTGTCTTTCTTTGATCAAGAGCTTCCTGAAGTGCCTCATAATATTGAGTTCCCTCTAACTGCTCTATAGCTGCTTCAATACTTTCTGAAGAAGCTATTTGTGTGTAAAGTTCTCTTTCACGTTCTGTCATTGGGGACACTTGTCGGAGTAAATCTTCAGCTTCTATTCCATCAAAAATACCACGTAGTAAAACTTTGATTCCTCT
>CAZMPT010000157.1:0-1866 GCA_964568285.1 uncultured archaeon
AATTCATCAGGTGAACATCTCTTAACTTTGGTAAATGATATATTGGATTTATCAAAAATTGAAGCTGGTAAAATGGAATTGCACATAGAGGAATTCGAATTTGAAACCCACGTAAGTCAAATTGAAGCAACGGCGAAACCTCTAATTTCAAAGAATGACAATAAATTTGTAATAGAAAAACCAGACAATATAGAAAAACTTGTAAACGACCAAACAAAGCTCAGACAAATATTATTCAATATGCTTAGTAATGCAGCCAAATTCACAAAGAAAGGTACCGTTACATTAGCAATAACTAATTATGGTGATAAGGTTCGATTTGCTGTAACTGATACTGGAATAGGTATGAATGCAGAGCAACTAGGCAAAGTATTCGAAGAATTTACCCAAGCCGAGTCATCAACATCAAAGGATTATGGAGGAACAGGGCTCGGTCTTCCAATAAGTAAAAAAATGACTGAAATGATGAGTGGTGTTATGGAAGTTGAAAGTGAAGAAGGAAAGGGAACCACTTTTTCAATAACAATTCCCATAGAGGTCAAAGAGGAAAATTAATGACCAAGATTTTACTTGTCGAAGATAATGAAATGAACAAAGATATGTTGAGTAGAAGATTGACAAAGAAAGGGTATGAGGTTATTTTTGCAATGGATGGTCAAGAAGCAATTGACATGGCCCAAAGCGAGACACCAGATGTTGTCCTAATGGATATGGGGCTTCCAGTAAAAGATGGACTTCAAGCTACTAAAGAAATTAAGGAGAACTCAGATACTGCAAATATACCAATTATAGCCTTGACTGCAAATGCGATGGCTGAACACAGACAAGAAGCTTTAGATGGAGGATGTGATGAATATGAAACTAAACCCATACGTTTACCATCTTTACTAGAAAAGATTGAACAATTTACTTAATCTGGAACAATAACAACCTTACCAAACATAGTTCCTTCTTCAAGAATCTGATGACCTTTTGCCCCATCCGAAAGAGGAATCTCACAATCAACAACTGGTTTTATCGCACCGGAGTTCAATAATTTCAATAATTCTGCAAAGTCTGCATGTGATCCCATTGTAGAACCAAGAATTGACAACTGTTTTGAAAACACATAACGAATATCTGTTTCAGCGATTGGGCCCTTCGTATTGCCAACAGTAACTATTCTCCCACCAATTCCTGACAACTGAATAGATCTTTTCCATGTAGGTTTACCAACATTATCAACTACAATATCATAGCCTTTTCTACCTATAACTGGAAA
Source organism: uncultured archaeon (assembly GCA_964568285.1). GTDB lineage: Archaea > Thermoplasmatota > Poseidoniia > MGIII > CG-Epi1 > CG-Epi1. Next base: position 1,262 of record CAZMPT010000157.1, read on the forward strand.
CAAATCTTTGTGCCAGTCCTCATTAGCCTTGTAATCTACAACATGCGAAGCGCCTAATTCTTCAGCCTTAGCTTTCTTTTCAGCGCCCCCAGCTACAACATGAACCTCTGCACCGAAATGCTTTGAGATTTGAATAGAGAGTGAATTAACACCACCACCAGAGCCCATCACTAGAACATTATCTCCTTTCTTTATTCCTGCCCTAATTACAAGCATTCTATAGGCAGTTAAACCTGCAAGAAGTGGTGCAGCTGCCTGACTAGCAGTCATTCCATCTGGGCGCTTGTGAACGTTCTCTATAGGTACACAAACATATTCTGCACATCCGCCACTAATATGTTCTCCAAGAATACGATATCCTGGACTCATACTATCTAGGCCTTTCTCGGTCCACGAATCTTGTTTTGTAGTAATGCCTGGGTCAACAACTACTTTGTCTCCTTCTTTCCATTGTCCACTACCTTCTACGATAGTTCCAGAAACATCACTACCGCCAATATGAGGCATTTCGAGATTAAGACCTGGCCAACCCATACGGATCCATACATCTAAATGATTCAAAGCACATGCTTCTACTTTGATTAGAATATTATTTGCTTTATTTT
>CAZMPT010000158.1:0-1749 GCA_964568285.1 uncultured archaeon
AAGGTAGTCATTTGGCACTAAGTTTTAGCTGATCGATTACTCTTGTTGATCTTTTAGCAGTCTTCGCAAAATCTTACCGGACGGGTTCTTAGGGATCGCTTCGACGAATTCGACTTCCCTGACCTGCTTGAATGTGGATACCTTTGATGAAACAAATGACATAATTTCATCTTCCGAGATATTACTTCCCGCTGACTTCACCACAAAGGCCTTTGGTATTTCTCCAGACTCTTCATCTGGTTTCCCGATCACGGCTGCGTCAGATATTTTTGGGTGTTCTATCAATAGTCCTTCTAGTTCGGCAGGAGGAACCTGAAAACCTTTGTACTTTATTAATTCTTTTTTCCTGTCAAGAATCCAGACGTAGCCTTCTTCATCCATCTTGCCTATATCGCCAGTGTGGAACCACCCATCCGAGGTAATCGTTTCCTCTGTGGCTTCAGGGTTATTGAGATAGCCTTTCATTACCTGAGGACCCCTGACTACTAGCTCTCCGATGTCTCCAGGTTTTAATTCCTTGGTTGGATCTTCAGTATCTACTATTTTCTCCTCGGTATCTGCCAAGGCCGGCCCAATGGAACCAGCTTTCAGTAGATTAGGTTCCGTGAAATCTATATTCGTCACCGGAGATAACTCAGTCATACCATATCCTTGAATAACAGGGCAATTTAAGACTTCAGATATTTTTACCTGTAATTTTGAAGAAAGGGGGGCTGCTCCAAACATGGCAAACTTGAGGCATGACAGATCCCTTGATGCTACCCCGGGATACTGACTCAGACCTAGTCCTACCGGAGGAACCGTGAAAAGCTTTGTTATCCTGTGATTTTCGATGATAGAGAGAAATTCTTCCATATCAAAACGGCGCATCATGACCTGAGTTGCACCGGCGGCAATGCATGGATTCATCAGGACATTCATGCCGTATATATGAAACAAAGGGAGGTGTACAAGTATAACGTCGTCCTCTGCCATCGACGCACCACCTGAAAGGCCCATGAGCTGCTCAACATTGCTCACCAAGTTGAAATGAGACAGCATCACTCCTTTAGTGAGACCTGTTGTACCTGAAGAATACGGAAGAGTTGCAAGATCGTTTTCAGGGTCTATATCGGTAGCTGTATATGCTTCAGCCTGACTCAATAATTGCCAGAATGATCCTTGTTTGGTCTTATCAGTTGTTATAACGATTGATCTGACGTCATTTTTGATTAACTTTTTGGTTTCATCAAGAATTTCACTTAGTGATTCATGCACCACTAATATCTGGCATCCACTGTCTTGTACTTGATGCGCAATTTCTCTTTCCCTATACCCCGAATTTATGGTGGATGCTACTGCTCCTGATTGCGTTATCCCATAAAATGCTATTACAAATTCAGCACAATTGGGGGCAAGTATTCCAATTCGATCACCCTTCAAGACGCCTAATGTCTTTAAAGCACCTGAAAATTGCGAGCTAAAATTTTCGAGCCCAGAGAAAGTGTAACTACTATCTCCATCAATTATTGCTGTCTTATCCGGATACTTTGACGCTGCAGTTGTCAGAATGTCGTGAATTGGATGGACGCCATAGGGTTTCAGTGAAGGCCTTGTCGAGTTTCTTGCCATTTGGCACTTCTCAGTTATTGAAATTTTCTAAGAAAAATCTAGTGTTATTTCAGCGTGAGAGAATGATACAGCAAAATTGCAATGCCGTTTTCTTTCTAGGGTGCTGATATAGCTTACAAATCACTTTAAGACCTAACA
>CAZMPT010000159.1:0-1683 GCA_964568285.1 uncultured archaeon
TGGTATTGGCAAAGTGCAACCGACTGGGTCCCTCGTGAAAGTGATACTGGATTGTTACCGCATGGCGGATCCTATATTGGCAAGACCTTGACTGAAGGAAACAATGGAGTTGTAAATGAGGGAGGCATTCAGTTCAATTGGAAGGTTGAGGACGGAGGAAAAATAGATGATGTCCAAACTGCACTATTGAAAATAGAAACGTCATATATTTCTGACTCTATATTAGGATATGAATATCAGTACCAATATTCATTCCATTTTTACATGTCTGAGATAGCTAGTTTACCCTTAAAGTTTGAAATGAACCTGTATTCAGATGCCAAGTCTCCTGGTGGAAAATTATACTCTATCAATATAGAATACAAAGGAACTTCAACACGGGTGGAGCAAGGTTATACAGACGTGCCTGTAACTTCATACAAAGCCGAAAATACGCCGAAAACCGGTGAATTTGAGGAGTGGAGAGACGGCGCGCCAGCGCTTGGTAATGGAACTGCTGAGCATGCTTGTGGGATATCTACTGATTTTAATTTACAAACGGGAATTCAAAAGGGTAAAGAAGATATTTCAGAATTTGACAGTTACCTAAAAGATCAGAATACAAAGAACCGACCGGCGTTTGTTGTAGAAGCAAATTATACTGCAAAGAATGAAGAACAATGGAATTTTACCATGGCTCACAATAATGAGCAAGCACAGAGTATTGACGGATGGATTATCAATTACAACAATAGCAAAGTATCTGGTGAAGTTGATTCTATTGATAATCCCATACTAGCAATGAATGATATTCCTAAACCACTCACTGTTTGTTCGGCTGAGGAAGTTATGACGGATTTTGAGGAAATAGCCAGTTGGGCGGTTAACGAGCAGTCTAAAATTGTTGATTACGCTCAGGTCAAAATGATACTGGGACAGAATCTTGTTTCAAAGCAGAGTTTGGCATCACCAACATCTATAGTGAATTTTGGAAGTCTGAATCTAATCAACATCATTTCCGATCTTAGCGAAGGGAACCTGAATCCAAATGATTATTCTGACAATATCGATGTTGATACTGCTGGAAGCTATGCTTATTTTATTGATAGAAGGGGTGGCTCAGAGTCTCTTGGATATAATTACCAAGAATTGGCTGGTGTTGATGCAAAAGATGGACTAGTGTTATTCAACCTACAAAGCCGAAACTCGGCTTAACTATCCTATATAATTCATATCAGGCCTATCCTCTGATTCACCTGTCTCCATTTCCTTTAACTGACTAGTAATCGAATCTACCTGTTTAGCCCTTTGCTCAAGTTCTGATAAATCTATTTGGATGTTCAAAAGCTTTTGAAGAGATTTAAGAACTACACTTGCTGATTTTGGGTCAACCATATATCCACTGGTCTCGCCCATTAAACAGCCACCATGAATGCCTTGAAGTTTACCCAGACCAAGCAATAGACCCGAAGCTCCCACGATACCTGCTCCTGGTTCTCCCTCAATGAATTCTACACCTGCAGATTTAAACAAATCAACCACTTCATTTGACGTCGCTGCACCTAGAACTCGTGGTTCTGGGACAAGCTTCCCCAAACCATAACCTCCTAAAGTATAGATTGTAGTAACTCCCATCTGTTTTACTAAATCTACAAGCTGTGTGCACAGATCATACTGTCCTGAAGAGTCCATGCCTTGATACTC
>CAZMPT010000160.1:0-1628 GCA_964568285.1 uncultured archaeon
ATATATTTGATAGAAAAAAATGAGTCCATTGGTGTATGGTGCGTAAATACTTACGTGTTCGTTGGCCATTCAGGGGCATTGGTTCAACTTTATTCAAGAACGGAAAATAAACCCTTATCTTGTAAAGTATACGAGAAGTATAAGAAGTAACAGATGATAGGGTAATATAAGTCCGTAACTTAGAATTAGGTCTTTATTTTGGGCTTTAGGAGGTGGTTATATGAAAGAACAAACTGAATTTGAAAATAGTACAATTCCTGATCCTTGGGGCTTGCCTATAGAGACATTAGATGTTTCTAAAGCTGAAATTTTTCAAAACAATCTACATGGAGAATACTTTCGTAGACTAAGACAAGAATCCCCAGTTCATTATTGTCCAGATAGTCAATTTGGACCTTTTTGGTCAATAACAAAGTTTAATGACATTGTAGCCATAGACAGTGATCACAAGCGATTTTCTTCAGACACTAATATAGTTATAGGGGATGCTCCAGCTGAATTAGTTACTCCTATGTTCATAGCTATGGATGAACCTAAACATGGAGTACAACGCAAAGCAGTTCAATCAGCAGTGGCACCTCAGCAACTATCTGAACTGGAAGTCCTTATAAGACAAAGGGTTGGTGATATTCTTGATAGTCTTCCTGTAAATGAAGAATTTAACTGGGTAGAACTGGTCTCTAAAGAAATTACTACTCAAATGTTAGCTACATTATTCGACTTTCCTTTCGAGGATCGACACCTATTGCCTTATTGGTCTGATGTTGCCACAACTTCTGAAACTGTTGGGATTGAAGTAGATATGAATGAAAGGCAAAGAGTACTAGAAGAATGTCTTTCTTATTTTAGTAAGCTCTGGCACCAACGAGCTGCAGAACCTAGAAAGTTTGATTTCATATCATTATTTGCACATGGAGAAGAAACTAAAGATATGATTAAAGATCCAATGGAATTCTTGGGCAATCTGATTCTTTTAATAGTTGGAGGGAATGATACTACTAGAAATTCAATCTCTGCTGGAGTAGTAGAACTCAATCGTAACCCAAAAGAATATGACAAACTAAAATCTGACCCTTCCTTGATTCCTAATATGGTCTCTGAAATTATTCGTTACCAAACACCACTTGGACATATGCGACGCACAGCCCTAGAGGATGTTGAGTTTAAAGGACAGTCCATACGTAAAGGAGACAAAGTAGTTATGTGGTATGTTTCCGGTAACAGAGATGAGGAGGTTATAGAAAATCCAGATGAATTTATTATTGACCGAAACAAGGCAAGACATCACCTCTCTTTCGGATTTGGAATTCACAGATGTATGGGTAACCGGGTTGGAGAATTACAATTACGCATTCTGTGGGAAGAAATTCTTAAACGGTTTAATCTTGTTGAATTGAGCGGAGAGCCTGAACGCGTTTTATCCAATTTTGTCATGGGATACAGTAATGTTCCTGTTACGGTTCATAAAAAATAAAAACTTAAAATTATCCTATGGTCAAAGTTGTATTTATTGAACATGATGGCAACAATCATGAAGTAGATGCTTATGTAGGCGAAAATTTAATGGAAACTGCTATTTCCAATAATGTTCCTGGGATAGATGCTGATTGTGGGGGTAATTGTGCTTG
>CAZMPT010000161.1:0-1602 GCA_964568285.1 uncultured archaeon
TTTCCGTGCTGTAAATGATATCGGTTTCTGGTCGGCAAATGCTACGATGAGTTTGTTGATTAATGGAGTTCCGACTTCAAGCATAGTTAGTGTTAATCCAAATCCAGTTCAACCAGGAAACGACGTCTTTTTGACAGCATATGCAGAGGATCCTGATGGTGGCTCTCTAACTTACATTTGGAGTTCAGACACGTTATTTTTTGCAAACAGTCTTAATCAGTATGAGAGTTCAGAGAACGGATCTAAGGTTGTAACTACAGATTCAGACGTTGGTTCCCATGAGGTTCATCTCAGAGTTGTGGATTCCCATGGAATATATAGTGAAAGTTCTCTAGTAATTATCGAGGTCCTTTCTCCTCCTTTGATATCTGCACAATGTGACACTGAAGCTGAATTGAATGAAGATTTGTTATTCAATGCGATTGCTAGTGACAAGGATGGCTCTATCATACTTTATGAATGGGATTTTGACAGTTCTACGGGAGACATTGATTCGGTGGATTTCAAAGGTGCAGCGTTCGCAACTCATGCATATAATATCACACCAGATGATTCCTATTACACGGTTGTTGTTCGTGTGACTGACAACGATGGTCTAGTGTCACGCGATACGTGCACAGTGGAGATAATTGAACAGGTAAAAAGTCCCACCTCAACAGATGATAGTTCATCATCTTGGGATCCTTTAGGAGCAATTACAGAGATTGCAAGTCCTCCAGTTATTGCAGGAATCGTGTTATTGGTATTGATTATTGGTGGTGCGGGTTACTATATGATGAATAGAGAGGACCATATGCCATATGCTCCACCTCCTAAACCCGGACCAGTTTCAGGTTCAGGATTTATGGAATCTGTTATTCCTGAAGTATCTCCAGTAAAAGAAAGGAAGGTTGTTGAACGCAAAGTTGTAACGGATATGATGACTATAGAATGCCCTGAGTGCTCTGCACAGATGGACGTTCCTAATATTTCAGGTTCACAACAAGTTCAATGTGGAGAGTGTGGTTTAGAAGGAGAATTCGAGCTCTGAGATAGAGTGCATACGGTTATTTTATAGGGATGTTAATTATGGAGCCACAATAAAGATGAAACGCGTAAAACTGATTAATGACCCAGCCGAATTGGTGGCACTTTTTCGAGCAGTAGATTCTGACGAGAGACGTAATGTTATGACTACTCTTTCAGAGGGATGGACGATGATTAGTGACTTGATAGCCAAATACGGAGAAGGTGCCCATGCTGCAATAACCTACTTTGAAAAGTTTAAACTGGTTGAGTCGCGTTGGGAAGTTAACAATGATACCGGGAGACCAGAGAAGAGTTACAGAACTTTTTACAATGCATTTCAGATTTCTACATCTTTAACTTTTGATGAAGCTCAAGAACTACTTACGGTAGTCTTGATGTCTGAAAAGGAATTCAAAGACATAGAAGCAAAGATTGTTGAAATGATTGGTTCAGAAGGTACTTTTGCCAATGATATTTCTAGAGATTTGAATATTTCTTCCCTAAAGTTGAAAGCCTTGGTTCGAAGAACTGTGGAATTTGATTTTAAAGGACACAATATAGTGCCATTAAAGGAGGAAGAATGAACGATGGACC
>CAZMPT010000162.1:0-1599 GCA_964568285.1 uncultured archaeon
ATCTTCCGGAAAAAATGCTAAGACCTCCAAAGAAAACTTTAGATGAATTATTGGCGAACTTCAGAGACTAGGCCAATTCTCTTCAAGTAATCCGAATAAGTTGAATTCTCTCCATACAACATTATCAAACCTCCCGCAAACCAACCCATTGAAGAAGTTACACGAAATGCTGAATCAAAACCATCCAGATAATAAGGAACCATCAAAACAAGTCCGACTCCAATAAGAAATCCAGATATCCAAGCAAAAATCTGGCTACCTTTCCTTATACGGTGGACAAAGAGGAAAAGATAAAACTGTGTGAATGTGAAAATGGCCAATGCTGTTGCAATAATCAATTCAAGATTCTCTGAGCTACCTGAAGATAAATAAGGTGAAAGTAGAATAAAAGTGCCAAAAACCATAGCTACTCCAGGAAATGCCTCAGAAAATATACGGCCTGTTGTATTGGACAACATAACCTTTGAAGCCTGCCATTTTATCATAGCTCTAACAAAAATAAGTGGAGAAATGAACCTAAAAATAAGAGTGAACAGTGCCAATGGCCATAATAATTCAGGAGACGTAGAGGCATAATAAACTGCCCAAAGAGCAATGAAAAGTGCTCCACCAAGAAGAACTATGGCCCCTATCAATAAAAGATCGCTTGATTTTTTCTCAGTAGCTCTTTCTAAAAGCAATAGAAAAAGAGGATAAGCAAGAATCACTATTCCCAAAAAAAGAATCAGAAATGCTACCAAATCAACTTGGTTCACAATTTATAACACTCAAGTCTTTTTATGAAATGAACCCCTGACTTTATCTATCCCTATTATCTCAATCTAACAGGCTGAAATGAGAAAAATAATACCGATTGGACTGATGATTATCCTAACCACAGCGGGTTGTACTGGGCCTGAAGGATTGTTTGGAGATGAAGAAGAAGCTGAAGAACCATTCGTCTATGATCTAACTATTGAGGATTTGTGGCAGGACATACCTGAGAACATGACCTCAGCATCTGATGTCATTAACATGACGTTAGAAATTGAGAAAAGTCCAAGGGTCACAAACTTCACCGAAGTGGGATACAGTATCAATAAACAACCCATGATATTGGTTGAATTTGGTGATTATGACCCTAACGTTCCAACCGTGTACTTCGTTGCTGCTCAGCATGGAAATGAACCTGCTTCAGTTGATTCTGCTTATCTTATGGTTCGGCATTTTGCAAGAGGAATTCCTGAGGAAATTGACCCGATATTAAGTAAGATAAATCTTGCAATCTTAGTTATGGTAAACCCTGATGGAAGAAATAATGGAACCCGGGGAAACGCAAACGGAACTGACCTAAATCGTGATCATATGAAATTATTAGAACCCGAGGGAAAAGCAATGCACAAAGCGTTTCACAGTGTTCATCCCTCAGTTACAGTAGATATGCATGAATTTGGTGGAGTGGGGAGTATCATCTTTCAAGTAGCTGCTCCACAAAATCCAGTAACACATCATGATGTTCTATTAGCATCATACAACCTTGAATCTGTGGTTATCGATTCGATTAATGAGGAATGGGGACTTGGAAGTGTAACTAACTATCCACCAACAACGAGTTCACAA
>CAZMPT010000163.1:0-1568 GCA_964568285.1 uncultured archaeon
AGGACCATATGTCAGCACTCTGACAAAAGGCAAGGCAGTTATTAATTCTATGAATCTTCTTGGTCTTGATGCCGCTTGTATTGGAAATCATGAGTTTGATCATGGTTGGGACAATATGCTTGAGCAAATGCAGGAAGCTACCTTTCCAATTTTGAATGGCAATATATTTTTTGAAGGCACTAATCAGTTGGTTTGGAATAATCCTTATTTAGTGATAGAAAAAGGCGGCTTAAAAATTGGTTTAATCGGCCTTCACGGAAAGTTTGCTTTTTATGACACTATTAATTTCAAGATGACTAAGGGCATCGAAGCCAGAAACGAAGAAGAATATCTAAGAAAATATATAGCAGAACTTGACCCTATTACTGATTTAATAATTCTCAGTATTCATCAAGGCATGCCAGGAAGACAATCCAGCCTTGGAAAGGTTGACGTAGAGAGGAGCCTTCGTAAAGACATTATGTTAGCTAAGAACGTTCCAGGCGTAGACGTGATTATTTCAGGACATGCTCATCAAGGCACACCTAAAGCTCTCCTATCAAACGGAACTATCATAGTTTCAACGAATGCTTATACAACCGAACTAGGAAAGTTAAAAATAAAATATGATACAGACAAAAAGCAAATCATTTCGCATTCAAATAAGCTAATAACTGTTTTTGATGATGAAATAGAAGACGACCCAGATATGCTTAGAGAGATTAAGTTTTGGCAAAAGGAAGTAGAAAAAATAGCTTCAATTCCCGTCTTCACTTCTTCTAAGAAATTGGTTCGAGCATATGGAAAAGAATCAAACATGGGTAATTTATTTGCTGACGCTGTTGCTGCTTCAGATGAAAGGATAGATGTTGCAGTTATAAATAGTGGGGCTCTAAGGCAGGATATTGATGCCGGAATTGTAACTAAAGGAGACTTAATCTCTGCTTTTCCTTTCCCCAATACTTTAGTTATGACTAAGTTGAAAGGTATCCAAGTCAGAGAAATTTTCAACCATGCCGCTGGCATGACAAATGGAGTATTACAAATATCTGAAAATTCTAGGTACTCTTTTACCCCTGGTGAACAAGTCCACGAGATCTGGATTAAAGGTGAACTAGTTACAGATGAAGAAGAGTATTGGGTTGCAGCACCAAATTTTGTTACTCAAGGTGGTGACGGATATTGGGCATTTCAAGATGCAATAGAATATATCGACACCGGAGTTGTAATTGTTGATGCTGTTGAAGATTTTATGCAAAACAAAGAAATCTATAGTCCTAAATTTGAGAGCAGAATACTTATTAAGTAAGAAACATAAGTGGTCAATAACTATTAAAGAAATTCAAGCCTTCCCAGAACCATCTAAAATAGATAAAGTTATTAAAGGAATACGATATGAGGATTTTAAGAATTACCTTAATTAGTTTACTAGCCCTTTACATCGGTTTAGTTGTTTTATTTGAATCTTGGTTAGGTTACTCACAACCCACCAATGCAAATAGTTTAGTAATTACAACTTTTGATAGTGGGGAAACGAAGGACAGAGTACTTTCGGCAGTAAATAATGACGGCAAACTTTATGTTTCAGC
>CAZMPT010000164.1:0-1549 GCA_964568285.1 uncultured archaeon
CCAGCAACATAGACAGAAGCGACTCTTCCAATAACAAACTTTGGCATCCAAGGAGCAGTTCTGACAACTATACCGTTTAAGATTCCCATTCAAACCCCTAGAAAACTGTGTTTATTATATAACATCCGTGGGCGATTTATACAGGCCTGTCTAGCCCCGACTATGAGTCCAGCTTCAATTGACTGCACTGACGGAAATCTGACTGTCCCAGATAATCCGATAATTCCAGTTATTATTGGGGATGGAATTGGTCAGGATGTCACTCCGGTAGCAATTAAGGTGTTGGATGCTGCTGTAAAGAAAGTTTATGGCGATGATAAGAAAATTTCTTGGAAGAAGGTTCTTGCTGGTGAAGAGGCATTCAAAGAAACCGGTGAATGGTTACCTGATGAAACCTTAGATTCTATTAGAGAGCATTTGGTTGCTATCAAGGGACCGCTAACTACACCAGTCGGTGGTGGTTTTCGTAGTCTTAATGTAACACTTAGACAGCGCTTAGATCTTTTTGCTTGTGTGCGCCCAGTTCGCTGGTTTACGGGTGTTCCAAGTCCTGTCAAGGAGCCATCTAAGGTTGATATGACGATATTTAGAGAAAATACAGAGGATATCTACGCAGGAGTTGAGTGGCATGCAGACAGTGAAGAGGTCAAAAAAGTCATTAATTTTCTAAAGAATGAGATGGATGTTTCGAAGATTCGCTTTCCAAACACTAGTTCAATTGGTATCAAACCAGTATCTAGTGAGGGTACGAAACGACTTGTTAGAGCCGCAATAAGATATGCAATTTCAAACTCTAAGAAATCCGTAACCTTAGTCCACAAAGGAAATATAATGAAATTTACAGAAGGGGGATTCAGAGATTGGGGTTATGAACTATCACGAGACGAGTTTGGTGCTGAACCACTTGATGGAGGTCCTTGGCATAGTCTGAAGAATCCTGAAACCAGTGAGGAAATAATAATCAAAGATGTAATTGCAGACGCGATGCTTCAACAATTACTGACACGGCCATCTGAATACGATGTTATTGCGACGTTGAACTTGAATGGTGACTACATATCAGATGCCTTGGCTGCACAAGTAGGTGGAATAGGTATTGCACCCGGTGCTAACATAAATTATGACACTGGTCACGCATTGTTTGAAGCAACACACGGTACTGCACCCAAATATACTGGACAGGATAAAGTCAATCCAGGATCAGTTATACTATCAGGGGAGATGATGCTTCGCTATATAGGATGGACAGAGGCTGCAGATCTTGTAGTAGAAGGCATGCAAGGAGCTATTGGAGCTAAGACCGTCACTTATGACTTTGAGAGGTTGATGGACGGTGCTAAATTACTGAAATGTAGTGAGTTTGGCGATGCCATCATAAACAATCTGTGAACTTCCAAGACATACCAACCATTGCTACATCAGAAGAATTGATTGATAGGGCATTGAGACGAGCTTCTAAGGTCGAGGAATCTGTGAGAAACGCAGATTATCGAGCAAGATTAACTGCAGTAAGAAAGATAAATTCTGTTGCAGATAATATTGCAAATCC
>CAZMPT010000165.1:0-1541 GCA_964568285.1 uncultured archaeon
CCTAACACAAAGACAATTAACAAGAAAATTGAAAGAATAAAATTGGGAACGATAATAGACCACAGCATACCATTCATTATCAATCTAGCATGAAGTGGTTGTACTAGATACATATCCATTATCTTTGACTTTATTATTCTGCGATAAGTACGGCCAGCAGATCTGAGGGTAAAAAGAGCAAAGAATATGACCAGTATAGTTCCATACCCCTCATTAGATCCCTCAGGAAACAAACCAGGATTATCAATTACAATTTTTATGATTCTAATACAGGCAAAAGAGAATATTAAACCCAATAGTCCAATCAACATAGTGGACACAAATCTCTTCTTTACGGACTCAAGATTTCGCCTTATGGAAGATTTAAATTCGGCTTCAAATATAGAGTAAGTTATACTCATCGGCCCAATGACTCCAAGGTCCTATCTTTCTTTGTAGATTTCTTGTACAAACGGTAACAGTCTGAACATAGATTTACCTTGCGGCCTGTGCCTTGAAGATTCAATACTCCTGACTTTTCGGCCCTCTTTCTAGGCATTGACCGTTTTGGTGTATTGTCGCAATTTCTTTGGTTGCAGCTATCGCTATCCTCGTTTGATAGAGATATGTCTCTGTGCTTCATCAGTATAAGCATGGAAATTGATGCTTAAAACGTTGACTCTATTTTTCTAATGATAAACCAGATGAATGGGAAATCAATTCACCACATTTGGCACAATAGTCAACAGCATCATCTCCAATATTGTAACCACAAGCATTACAATTTCTTTCGGCTCTCTTAGATTTTTCTGAGGTGGTCTTTCGAAGATTTACGATATATCCAATAGCTAGCAAAATCAAAATTACAGTCTGACTGTAGCATACCAGTTCTTCAAATTCCACAATAGTGTAAAGCTACTTGTCTTTAACAGTGTTGGGTTCTATTGTAAAGTTATATCAGGCATTAATGGACGAGTCGCAAAACCTTTCAGTGCAAAATTACTCCCCTCCCCAACCCTACACACAAACAAATCTCTGTGGTGACGAATAAGTCCGAATTCATCCAAAGAAGAAACTCCTCCACATATTTCCATAGCCATGGTCAAATGATCAGACGCCCTACGCGAACATTCAATCTTGACCTTAGCTGCGGATTCTCTATCTAGTGTGTTATTGTCAAATCTATTTGTCAAATCAAGTAACCAAGTCAAACCTTGTTCCAGCGTTATATCCATATCAATTATAACATCCTGAACTCTTTGGAAAGTTCCAATCGGAACCCCAAATTGTTCTCTTTCCTGAGAATAGGTTCGGCATTTGTCAAGAGCAAACGCCAGAGATGCCAGAGACATTCCTGCGATGAACAGACGACCTCCATTCAGTGTCTGGGCCATTACCTTGAAACCTTCATTTTCCTTACCAAGGATTGCATCACTAGAGACTCTCACATCATCAAAATTGATTGATCCTGTTGAAGATTGACTCCAAAGGTCCTTTCCTGCCATTTCTTGATAAGAAACATTGGAATCATCCATTGGGACTATGAAGCAGGTTGTTCGACG
>CAZMPT010000166.1:0-1513 GCA_964568285.1 uncultured archaeon
TGGAAAGTAATCAAACTTTTGGAAAAGTTATTCTTAAAGTAAACTAAATTATTCTATTATCAAAAAAACAAATAATGAAAAACAAGTTTTGTTTCCTTCTAATTAGTCTATTTTTTCTTTCTCCTATAACCCTCTCTGATGACGAGCTAACCGGAAAACAACTCACTGAAAATAACTGTGTAGCTTGTCATGAAGACAAGTCGTTGAATTTGGCTTCAATTGAAACTATGGCACTGGGAACCCAGCGTGAACTAGTTGATGTTATGACTGAAGGGAAAATGCAAGAACAAGCGAAGCATCTATCTAAAGCTGAAATAAATAAAATCGCTACTTTTATTAGCTCCACAGAACAAGCTTCACTTCTTAGGTGTTCAAGACAGTTGGTTGATTCTGATTTAAGACAAGGGTCAGATTGGACAAGCAAAGGTAATGGACCGCTTAATAAAAGGTATCAAAAAAATAGCAATATTAATTCTTCTAATATTAAGAAACTGAAATTGAAATGGTCATTCCGTTTAAAAGGATATGATGCTAGATCTCAACCGATAGCTATCGGAAATCTAATATTGGTAGCTACAAAAGATACTTTATATGCTTTGGATGCTGACACCGGTTGTGCTTTCTGGACATTTAAAAGTCCTTCTGGGTTTAGAGTTTCCCCGGCATTTGATAAAGAATCTGGCCCCTATGTGTTTGCCGTTGATCAAGAGTTGATTTCTTACAAGGTGGACTTGCTTAAAGGAGAGCTTGTATGGAAAACACAATTGCCAAGAGAATCTGAGTGGAATCTTTCCTCGGGTTCAATTTCACTAGTAGGCTCCCATCTAATCATTCCAATTTCTACTGTTGAGACTATAGCTCCACTTAACCCTACATATGAATGTTGTACTACAAGTGGAGGTATCGCCAAGCTAGACATAGAGACTGGTGAGGTGATTTGGTATCACAGAATAGAAAAACCAGCTGAAGTTGTAGGAAAAGTAAAATTTACAAGAACAAAAAAATATGCTCCATCTGGATCAGCTGTATGGAATACCCCAGGAATAGATTTAACAAGAGGTCTAGTTTTTTTTGGTACCGGGCAAAGTCTCCAATCACCAGCATCTCAATTTAGTGATGCAATCATCGCTTTAGACCTGAATTCAGGTAAAAGAGTTTGGTCAACTCAAACCTTGGCTGGAGATGCACACAATGTCGCTTGTGAAGTGCCTATGGCAAGGCAATGGGGTTGTCCTGAGGAAAACGGACCTGATTATGATTTTGGTGCTTCCGTTATCAAATCATTTACTAGTGAAAAAAAAGAAATCTTTCTTGCTGGGCAAAAATCAGGTTGGGCGTTTGGAATGAACGCAATTAATGGAGATATTATTTGGAAGAACAGAATAGGAAGAGGTGGAACACTTGGTGGCATCCATACGGGCATGGCAACGGATGATGAAAGACTGTATGTCACTAATTCGGATAGGGAAGTTGGAAGGAAATATGATTGGGATCCCAAGCCCGGAGTCTATGC
>CAZMPT010000167.1:0-1508 GCA_964568285.1 uncultured archaeon
AGTAATTCAAATCCTAAAGAAGGCAGTGATTTGAGTATCACAGTATATGTAAGGAATACTGGTGAGGGTGATGCCAAAGCAACAATAGAATTTTTGTATGATAGTGACAATTTAATTGGAACACGAACTTTAACAGGTATATCAAGTGGAAATACAGAGAGTATCAGTATCACTTGGTCAGATTTACCGGAAGGCACCCATGAGATTACTGCAACAATAGTTGGCTCAGTACCCAAAGACAAATCACAAGGTAGTGAGGATACTATGAGTCAATCAGTGAATGTTGAAGAAGCCAATCCAATAATAAGCTCGGACTTTTCCTTTGATGCGATAGCAACAGAAGATATTGAGGTTGGTTGGACACTATCATTAGAAAATGAAGGAGATAAATATGGCAATATTATCACCTATATTTATGAGGATGAAAAAGATGAGGATAATTTAGTCTATGAGTCACCTCAAACAAAAATAGATATTGACGCTATCAAAGAATTTACTGGTACTTGGTTAGCTAAGGGAGATGTTGATTATTTTTACCTTGAAATTATTGATGCAGATAATGGTGAAATCCTAAATGGTGATGGTGACGGTGAAACATTTGAAACAAGCGTTCAGAAATTACCAAAATTGTCTATCACCAATATAGAATGGGTAGATGAGAATGATGAATTGATTACTTCATTTAGTGAAGGAACCGTTGCATATGCCAAAATTTATATTCTGAATGAGGGGACATTTGATGTTAGGGCTGATGTAGAACTTAGTTTAACAAAATCTGATAAGAGATTGGTTCCTACGCCTAGTTATGGACCAAGCATTCTTTTTAATGGTGAAACAGAAACTTTATTGATGATAAATGCTGAATATCCTAAAGTATTGTTCAACTCAGATGGTGCGCAAGGATTTACAGGTGCATGGACAGTAGAAATTACCATTAAAAATGTAATGGCAGCAGTCAATTCCGAGCAGATCTGGGATTCAGAAGAATTAACATTTGAAGATAAAAATAATAGAGTCACCGTGGCAGCTCCACCAAACCTGTCCTTAACACAATTCACTTCTAGCAATCAAGGTGCAGTTGTTAACGAAGGTACGGCTGTTGTTCTTACAATGGTTGTAAGCAATGATGGAGAAGCTGATGCCTCAGGAAATATAGAACTCACACGAGATGGCTTGCTAATTGGTACTACAAATTTTACTGTAGGTGGTTATGATTCAACTCAAGTCACTTATGGCTGGTCTGTACCTACAGGATATGATGGTGAAATAAAGCTTAAAGCAAAGATTGACCCATTTTCAGTCTCACCACCGGGTGGACCTAGCGATGAGGTAGGAGATGACTGGCAACAACTGGAAATTACCGTTGCTGGGACTATGAAACAAGGAGGCGGAGGCTCTGATTCTAATACTTCAACAGCTTCAATGCTCGTGCCAGTAGCAGTATTTGGAGTTTTGATAGCTGGTTTGGGAGGTGCTTTTTTCATGTATAAAAGATCTCAAACAGGTGG